>JAKSME010000119.1 GCA_024400785.1 Bacteroidales bacterium | reverse complement strand
GTTGCGCAAAGGGGAAGCATTGGTTTTGCACATTACCGATAGGAAAAGATGGCAACTGGCTCTGTTCCTGCAAGATAACCTTATCCCAGCCACCGGCATTCACGTAGCCCATTGTGGTAGTATTGGAAAGATGCTGTTGGAAAGTGCATCCGCCGGGAGTACTTTGCGAATATTCGAGGGTGTCGCCGCAACCGAGGGCGAGCGTCTTGATGGCATTGGGCAGGTCGTTGGTGTAGACGTAACTGTTACCGATGAAAAGAACCTTCTGAGTTGTTTGTGCGTTCAGCGTAAGCGCAAAGGCCACGGTGAGCGCGGTGAGCATCATAAAACGTTTCATACTTAAAATTGGGGAATTATTCTTTAACTACTTTAATTGTTTCAACCACTGCGCCATCAACAACAATCCGAATGAAATAAACACCTGATTTACAAGCAGAAAGATTTATGGTTGAATTTCCATCGGAAAGATTTTCCATTGTCACCAGCTTCCCAAAAATGTCATAAACGGCCGCCTTTGCGTTGGTGTATTCTTGCTGAATGGTCAGTTGAGCGTGGCAAGGATTCGGATAAGCAGCAATATGTTGCTTTACATCTTCACGGATTGAAACATTGTTGTCGTAATCATATAGATAATCGCAAACATATTGGAGAACATTATTGGCATCCAAAGTGTGCCATTCTTCTACGAGATAGGTATTGACATTGGTAAAAGTTTTAGGACGTTCCGTTTCTGGTGTAATTGGCATTAACGTATTGGCTAACAATTGGTTATTAAAAGTAAAGATAGACTTGTCCACCACGGCGTCGTTGGCGTTGAATGTTTGATGAAGGGTACAGTTGCCATCGGCGTCATACTGAAATTCTTCGCGGCTGTCACGGTCCCAAAATCCATTGTCATAAAAATAGGTTATTGATTCCGTCAATTTTCCGTCTGTGTAAGCGTATTCTTTTTTTTCCGAGGGGGTAAGACTGGTGGTGCCGAAACCGGCATTGCTCCACAACTCTTCTACCAAAAGTCCATCGACATAAGAATATTCAACGGACTGAAAGAGTCGGCCTCCCATAGTGAGGTCGGTTTGAATAATCTGTCCGTCCGGATTGTAATAATATTCATACAAACCGCCCAAAGTCCAATCAGATACGGAGTTATAGTTCGCCCGACTGGCCAATTGTCCTTGTTCGTTGTAAGTGTACTCCAAATAATACACATGTTTCCAAATGTCATTCAAATACTGGTATCCGTCAATCCTAACCAATTGTCCATTGGCATTATAGCGAACAGAATCATGGGTTTCGTATGAACCGACAACAACGCTATGGATGTCAATGAGTTGGTTATGTTCATTATAAGTATAGGAATAATATTCCATATTGTCAGAAGCTTGGAAGCCGATCATACGTTGTTCGAAAGAGCGATTTTTCTCGGTAGGGAGAGACGGGCGGAAAGGATTGTCGTTAAGGTTTCTGACGGGGCGTTGTCCAAAAGCTGAAACCATGGCCAAACTCAGTACAAGTAGTAAAGTTGATTTTTTCATAAAAGGAAATTTTGTCAATGATTAATCGTGCTTTTTACAAAAGAAATAAAAAATTGTTGCCTTTTGTAGAAGGAATTAGACTTCTACTGAAAATCAGCCAATAATTTTTGCACAAAAACAGCGCAGTCAGAAGGATGGCCGCGCTGTTTTCTACAAATATTTTGATGAATAAAGATTATTTCTTCACAACTTTGCGGGTCAGGATTCCCTCGTCGGTGACGATACGAAGCATATAGACACCGCCAGTGAGATTAGAGATATTGATTTCTGCACCGTTAAGCACGTTGATGGCGGAATAGACCTGCTTACCCGTAAGGTCGAACATTTCAACGCGTTCCATCACCGGCGAAGCGGAAGTGATGCGAATGACGTCGTTGGCCGGGTTGGGGTAGATGCTCAGCATGCCATTGCCATTTTCTTCGATACCCGTCGGGTCGGTCACCGTAACCGACTTCGGATTTTGATAGTTGCTGTTGTAGGTATTGCCCACCAAAGTCCAGGTAGAAACGCCCGTCGGTTGATAGTAAAGAGCGAGCTTATATGAACCGGCATTAGCACTTATCGTGCCGATGAAGGTGAACATATCGGTAGAATACTGTGTGATGGCGCTGTTGACATTTTTCTGTTGAATCACCTGAACTTCCTGATTGTTAGCATTTAAGAGAGAAAGTTTCAGTTTGCCGGTGAATGCGGCTGAGCCGCGGTTGGTGATATTGACAGAAACCGTTGCCGATTGGCCTTTGCGCAACGGATTGGGGTTGATGCTGAAGTTGGAGTTCATTTGGATGTTCGGAGTGCTGGCACCGACAACCGTGATAGACATCGGGTTGGCGAGACCGAGGTCTTCGCCCACATAGCTCCATGCACTTTCGTCAGATCCTTTGTAATAGAGGGCGAGCTTGTAACTGCCGGGAGTCGCGGTGATGGGACCCAGATTTTGGAAGGGGATGCGACCGCCGCTACCGGAAGCGATGGTTCCGTTGAGCGTTCCCTCAAAAAGAGTTTCCACCAGCGTTGCGGAGCTGGTTTCCAACACTAATTTGAAATTTCCGTTAACGAAGTCAGCTTCACCATAGTTGGCGACAACGGCTTCAATCGTTGCCGTTGCGTTCTGCTGCAAAGGATTGGGAGTAACGGAAAAATCATCGTACAGTTGGAGGTCGTAAGCGCTGGATTGCGGGTCGTCGCCGCCGCCACCGCCGCCGTTCGTCGGTTCGATGCCGAAAACGGCATGCATGCCGTAGGAGAAGTCATAGTTGCCTCCCCCTACCCCGCCGGGTGCGGGAGTCAGGTCATTGACGGCGAAATAACCGTCAGCATGACCGCGCCAGCCCCAGTTGAAATGGAAAAGGTCGGAATTGTTGGAACCGTCGCAAACGAAAGCGTGACCGCTCTCTCCATTTTCATCATAACCGCTATAAACCACAGGCAGACTATCACGCAAATCGGCTTTCAAGAGATTTTTCCACTGGGCAGACGTATAATCCTCCTCCCATTCAGCATGGATGGAAGTTTTGTACTTGAAGTAGGTTTTAAGTGCATATTCCACGCTGGCGTGGGAGCCGCCATAATAATAAAGGTCGGCGATGTATGCGCCGGAACCTTCCGGGGAATAGGACATCTCGATAGCCACGCCGCAGTGATACATCAAAGTGGCGACGGCATTTCTTTGTGCGGCAGTGCCGCTGCTTGAGTATGGATAGGTGTTCAGCATATTGTTCCAATCGTAGGTGGTATTGCCGAAATCTGCTGAAAGGTTGTTATAGTTATAGCCCATATAGTTGCTTGAGTAGGTATGGGAACCCGTACCGGTGGTGGGCCAATTGTGGTATTTCATCACCTGGGCCATGGCGGTTGCGGCGCAACCGGTTACCGAACGGTTGCTGCTGGTACCGGGGCACATATCGTTAAAGGGTGCGGTCTGATCCCACTGAGTTAAAGTAAGGGGAGAAATCGCATCGCGAGTGCCGGCCACTGGAAGCAAACCCGCTTCCAGGTTGGCCCACTGCTGAGCAATTTCGGGTGTGGCGACAGCGTTGTCAGCCACCGCATTGCCGATGGTGCGGTCGTAATGGCCGAGCCATGAGCGCAAATTCGCGGGCATATCTTCGGTAACAAAGTTGTTGGCATCGGAATATCCCAGCACCGGAATGGCGCAGTCATCACCGGAAATCATGACGAAGCCATCGCCGTTGATGTTCTGGAAAATGTAGAAATGGCTCACCCCCGCCGCAGCAGAAACATCCTGAAATTCCGCACCTCCGCGCTGCGCGCACTGCAAATTCCAAAAGGTTTGTGCTAAGTTCCTAGCCTTTGAAGGATCTACCGGGTTTGCCCACATTGCACTGACAGTCAATGCAATAAATACAAAGAGTAAAAGATTTTTTTTCATTATTTGATGATAATTTTATTAATTCCTCAATTTGTAAAATGGGCGCAAAGTTACAATTTTTCGTGAAATATGGAAACAGTTGCTTTTGAGAAAGATGCGCCTGCTTTCCCGCTTTTAATCCCAATTTTTACCGTCTGTCCGTAGCATATTAATTCGGACCAATTCGGACCAGGCGACCTATACTTTCTTTATCTATTTTTGCGGCGTGAAAAGCGACACAAAAAACCTTATTGTTTAACTAAATATTTTTTATTATGAAAAAACTACTGATTTTCGTATTGGCGGGACTCCTTGGCTTTGCCATGATTTCGTGTGGCAGCAAGGTAGAGCGTCTGGAAAAGAAAATGGAAAAATTGGACACAGAAATGGACCAGTTGGAAGACGAGTACGACCATGCAACATCGGCTTCAGAAAAAGAAAAAATCGCGAAAAAACTGTTGAAACTCGACAAAGAGTGGGGCGAACTGAACGATGAATTGCGCGAAGCGGCGATGGCGGAACTCGACGATGACGATGACGATGATGACGATGATTTTTAAAAGCAAATCATTTTCTTTATTTCTTTATAATTATTAATTAAAAATCAAAATCATGAAAAAACTCCTATTTATTGCTGTAGTAGCATGTTTCCTTTTTTCCTCTTGCGGACAGAAGGAAGAAGAACAAAACAAAACCGTGGCGGCCTCAACCGTGCAGAAATCGGGAATGCACAGTGATTTGCTGAATGTAAAAGGTGACGTAAAAATCCTCTTGAGCAAAGACGGTGACAGATGGACTGTAAGCGCCGTTATTCCCATCGAGAATGCAAAAAAATGGAGCGAAGTACCTGATACTGATGAAAGTATGGACGAATATTTCAGCGCCGAAATGGACAACATTAAAATCGAGTTCCTTGATGAGAATGGTGCCACCATCGACCATAGTCTCTACGCGGATCATGACATCATTAAAAGCGTATTGGCCTCGGAAAACATTAAGACGGAAAATATGACGGTGAAAATGTCGAGCATTCCTTACGAATCCTACGAAAAAGCGTTAGAAGTTTACAATAAAGTAAAAGGCGTTTCCATCAAGAACATGGAATTATACAAACGCCATTCGAGCAGCGGTTCGTCATCTTCCAGCAGCTATAGCTCCAGCGATTACGATTACGATGATGACGATCTTGATAAAGCATTAGAGGACTACGATAAAGCCGTAGATGCTGCTAAAAAGACGGTGGATGCTTACAAGAGTCTGTATGATGCATTGGATTAAGAAAATTGAAATCTATTACCAATCAATTTAATAAACAAAAAAATCAAAAAAACTATGGAAAACGCAAATGTGAAAACCGCTCCTTATGCTGTAGCAGCATTGATTTTAGGTATCTCTTCTTTGGCCACCGGATGCTTGTTTGTAGGCCTCGTTTTAGGTATTGTAGGCCTCGTTTTGGCCAACAAGGGAACCACAATGGTGAATTTGTCTCCCGAATCCTACGGTGGCATCGGCATGCTGAAAGCCGGCAAAGTAATGTCGTTGATAGGTCTTATCTTAGGTGCAATCAACACCGTGGTCGGACTTATTATGATGGCATTTACCGGAGGCAGTATTCTGTGGATCATGGATGTACTGGAGGATTTAATGTAAAAACCAACGCCATTTTCAAAAGCGATATCTTGAAAAAAGGTATCGCTTTTTTGTTTTATGATGGAAGAATTTCTTGACAGATGGGCACAAAACATGTTCCCGTGCATCTACAAACAGTTGTTCGGGATAGATTGTCCTTTTTGCGGATTCCAACGTGCTGTCATAGCACTGCTTCGTGGTGATTTTGGCAAAAGTTTCTGCTATTATCCGCCACTTATTCCTCTTTTAATCAGTTTATTACTAATTATTTATTTACAAATATCACACAAACCCGCAAAAGCCACCAATATAGTTCTAATCATTGATGCGGCTGTTGTTCTCGTTTCCTGCGTAATTAAAAATCTGTTTTTCCATTGAGGATTATGGATGGGCGAAGGGCATAAAAAAAGCGCGACAGCAATGTCGCGCTTTTTTTATTGAAAACCGGAACGGATTATTATTCCATTGCGCGATATTCTTCAACGATGGCTTTCACATCGGCGGGGGTCAAACGGCCGTAAACCT
>JAKSME010000118.1 GCA_024400785.1 Bacteroidales bacterium | reverse complement strand
GCGGCCTTGATGCTGTTCACCTGAGTCTCACCAATGGCGTCGATCAGCTGCTTCTGCCCGTCGTCCGTCAGCTTCTGCTGTTTGTCCGCATAGCTCCAAGCCTTGTTTTTCCACGCCAGCACGCGGTCGTCCGTCTCCACTTCAAAGGTATATTTTTCTGAAAATGAAGGTGTTAACATTCCGTTCCACAAGGCGGTGAAATTGTCATACGAAATTTGAGGATCGGGGGAATTTCGCTTCCAATCAAAGTTGATTTGGGCATCATTTCGCGAAACGATGATGTCTTTCATTTCGTAAAAATGGCTGAAAGGACGTGTCCCATAAATAGCTTCACCATTGATTTCCAACCATTTACCCAAATCAAGCAGTCGTTCTTGCTGAAGGAGCGGAATCTGTCCGTCGGCGGCCGGACCGACATTGAGCGTTAGTCCGCCACCGGCGGCCACGGGTTTGCAGAAGGGGCGGATGAGTTCGTCTGAAGAGAGGTAGTTGCTCAGCGGTTCGTTGCGGTTGAGGCCGAAAGAGCGTCCCAAACCACGACATTCCGCCCACGGCCGATCGGTGAGCGTGATGCCTGCGCTGTATTCCGGTGTGCGATAGCCATGCGGATTTCCGTTGCCCCAGCGGTTGTTCACGACGCCCTCGTCGCCAACAAGGTTGTAATACCAGCTGATGAGTTCGGCCGAGCGCAACTGCTCCGCGCTGTAGTCCCAGTCGCCGTCAGAAAAAATCAACGAAGGGCGGTAACGGCTCACCAATTCCTTGAACTGCGGCACCATGTACTCGTCCACATAGCGGCGGACGGAGTCGGTCGGGTCCACAGTCCAACGGTGAATCGGGTTATTCCACTCCATCAGTGAGTAGTAAAAGCCCATTTTGAGGCCTTCAGCGCGCACGGCGTCGGTAAGTTCGGCCACGATATTGCGGTGCGGACCGCTCGCAACGCTGTTCCAATTAGGCTGGAACTCACTGTCCCACAAGCAGTAACCATCATGGTGTTTAGTTACAAGCACCACATATTTAGCGCCACTTTTTCTAAAGAGCGAGGCCCACTCGCTGGGGCGGAAGAGCTCGCCCTTGAAAAAGCGGGTGAAATCGGCGTATTGGAAATTCCCGCTACCGTCACCGAAAACACGATTTTGAAAGTTCTGACGGTTGGTGTCACCCACCATCAATCCTTTGAGATACCACTCTCCGTAGCCCTCCAAACCCGCGTATGCCGGCACGGAATAAAGCCCCCAGTGGATGAAAATCCCCAATTTGGCATCGGAAAACCACTGCGGATAGGGCCGACTTTCCAACGATTCCCAATTGGCTTCGTATTTTTGGGCATTCACCCCACACAATACAGATATAAACAGAATCGATATGACAATTTTTTTCATTTTAAACAACTGATTTACAATCAAATAATAAACTTTATTTCTTTCATTCCACAACACCACTTCTCCCCCTCCCTACCTTCGAGCAACAGTCGGCCATAAACATCCATGCCCGTAATTTTCGCCTCAACTTCGTGATTTTCAATCATATAAAAAAACCATTCTTCCCGTCTATATAAATGCGATAGGAAGTCACTTTCCAATTTCTCCCAATTTTCTTCTTTTAAAACGGAATAAGAAGATTGGCAAATGGAAATGAGTTGTGCTGCGATTTCGTGCACATCATACTGTTTACCAGTAATTTGCGATAAAGAAACCGGATTGGGCAAATCTACGGGAAAATCGGTTTCGTTCACGTTCAAACCAAGCCCCGCGATAGAGTAACCCAAGCGGTCGCCGATGACAGAATGTTCTATCAGGATTCCAGCCAACTTCCTATCGTTCATATAGATATCGTTAGGCCACTTAATTTTGACATCGCAGGTGCAGCGAGATAAAAGTTGCCGCACAGCGATAGCGAAATATTCATTAAAGAGGAACTGACGCGATGCCGGGACGGGCGGACGGAAACAAATGGAAATCAGCAAGTTGAGTCCAGCGGTGCTATGCCAGCGATTGGTTCCTTGGCCGCGCCCCGCAACTTGAAAATCAGCCATCACAGCACTGAACTCAGGAAAGTCGCATCCTGCATCCAAAGCACTGTGAATCAGCTGTTCAAGGTCGCGATTGGTGGAGAGGGTGTTCGGAAGATGTTGTATGCGAGGAAGCATCATTTAGAAAACATCACTTTTTCGCTATTAAACATCTTAGTGAGTACCCAGACGAGGCCTAAAGCATATAAACAGTTGGAAATGAGCGTGATAAGGAGAATTGTCGCCGTCATTTCCTGTTCAAGTGCCATCGCCATCGATTGTACGCTATTGAAAACCGGAATCAGGAACAAATACGGGGCATTGGAAATGTCGGACATCATCATCGGCAGCATTCCCACAAAAAGGCAAATCACCATGAGTGGAACCATCAGCGATGAAGCCGCCTTCACACTGGTGACTTTTGCCGAGAGGATGGATGATAACGACGTGATTACCAATACAGTAGACAGAATAATGAGAAGCAGTGCGACATAGTCGGAAGTTTGATACATCGAGGTGGAAAGGCCAAGTTCATCGGCATGAATAAGTTTGGGCAACGAAAGCATCATGCCGACAAAGCATGACAGGCCGCTCAGCATGGTGAAAAGGGTGACACTCAGCACTTTCCCCAACGCGAGTTCGCTGCGTTTGAGGGGAGTGACCAACAAAGTGGCCAAGGTGCCGCGTTCTTTTTCGCCGGCGATGGAGGCCGGCACAATGGCCATACAACCCGAGAACACCATCATCAGCATGAGCAAGGGAATCAATTCCCCAAAATAATTGCGGATGACATCTTCATCGCTGGCCATATCGTATCGTAAATTTTCTTTTGTTATTTCATTGATATTAAATAAATTACAAACTCCCTCCTCCCAATGGTTCAAAGTTTCGGACAACAAATAATAGGCTTCTTTTGATTTATCGGAAGTGGAATTATAAAAAATAGACACGTTGGAAGATGCGTGAACGCTGTCGGAACTGTAAGCGTTGATGATAGAATCGAATTGAGCAGGGAACGCCAAAAAAACGTAATTTTGTTCTTTTTTGGAAAGATCTGATTTAATGGAAGTTGCATTAAAATCGCTGGTAACGTATTTGTATGGCAGGGTCTCCAAAATCGGCCGCATGGTTTCCGACATGTTTTCCACATAAACGATGGTCGGTTCCTCGTCCACGTCCGACTTCATAAAGAAATCGCCCATGAGTGAATAAATAATGTAAATGAGAAAGCCAGGCATGATGACGTTCGTAAAGAACATGGTTTTATCGCCGAAAAAGCGGCTGCATTCTTTCTTAATAATGGTACCGATATTACTTTTCATTGGGCACTCCTTTCCATAACATCTTGATAAATAGTGAAAAAGCGATCTTCCAAAGACTGTCCGTCACAAATTTCGGCAATGGTTCCGCAATGCGTCATTTTTCCGTTGATGATGATGCCGACGCGGTCGCACAATTTTTCCACCAGACTGAAGATATGGGTGGAGAGGATAATGGTTTTGCCAGCGTCGCGGAGTTCGCAGAGGTAGTCGGTAACGGTACGGGCGGTAAGGACATCGAGACCGTTGGTAGGCTCGTCGAAGATGATGATGTCGGGATCATGGACGAGGGAAACGACGAGTGAGGTTTTTTGTTTCATACCGGTGGAGAGATTGGCAACTTTCACGTGGGCAAATTTCTGTATCCCGAAGCGCTCGAACAACGCTTTTTTTCTTGTTTCAATCGTCTCATTATCAATATTATATAGATGAGAAAAGAAATCAAACAGATAATTGGGAGTGAAGAAGTCTTCCAGTTTAAGTTCCGAAGTAAGGAATCCGATTTTGGCACGAACTTGCGCGGGTTGACTCACAATGGAGAGCCCGTCAATGAAGGCATCACCGTGGTCGGGTGCAATGAGGGTGGCAAGCATGCGCAGCGTGGTAGTCTTGCCAGCGCCATTCGGCCCCAGAAGTCCGAAAATCTCACCTTGGTTAGCGGTAAAAGACAGGTCGTTCACCGCGACAATTTCTTTGCGGGTGGTACCTTCCGACTTCTGCTGCTTACGCGAGAGTTGAAAAGTCTTGCTGACATTTTCCACCCTGATAATTGGGTTTGTATTCATAAAATTAAAAATTGTTTCTTTATCATTTTGTCCATGTCCGATGTACTCATTTCTCGAACAAAAAAGCAGGCAAAGATACAAAAAAAATCAACATTTTTTTTGTATCTTTGCCGCCAAATTTTGTAGAATGAAAAAATTTACATTTATCCTTATTTCACTGCTTGCCGTTTGCAGTTGGTCTTGCACGGATGACTCAGGCGAATACATCGGACATCTTTACACCAATGATGAACTCGGAAAGGCTGCAACCTCCTGTCTGACAGTAGCAAAAGACACTGCTGTAGCGCATGTTTGTGTGGTCAACGGCATGGAAAATTACCGCATCACATTTCCCAACAGCGGAAGTTATCGCGCCGTCCGCGACACCCTCGCCAACCTCAACCGCAGTGAGTTGCTCGACACCCTTTACAATCGCATCAACCGCGCCTGCGAACGGATGGGCGATGATGTCACCAACAGTTTCAAAAACGCCATCGGCACACTTACCTACAACGAGCCATACGATCTGATTTACGGGCCGAAAGACACCATTTCCAACTATTTCAAACTCTACCGCGGCGAGGGAGTCCGTTCCTCTCTCACCTCCGCCCTCGCAACACAATTTGCAAATACCGGCGCCACCACCACTTGGAACGAAATTGTAAACCTCTGTAACACAAATAGTTCCGCACCACTCACCATCAACCTCAGCGATTTTGACCTCGTTCACTTCTGCAATGCCATCATTACAGAAATGGGGAAAGAGGAAGCACTCATCCGCACAGACGCCGCCCACCGTGCGACACCAATCCTTAAAAGAATTTTCGGAAACAATTAATTCCTTCATTCATTTTCATCCAACATCATGATTCAAGACAAACTTTTTGCCGGCAAGACGCTGGCCATTCTTTCCGGCGGCGGTGACACCCCGGCCATCAACTCAAGTATCGAATGTGTACGCAACCGCGCTTCCATGCTCGGCTTCAAAGTTTACGGCGTCCTCCGCGGCTGGAAAGGCCTCCTCGGCGACGGCGACCTGGTAGACCTCACCAACATTCCTTACGATGGCATCTATGGCGGAACCGGACTGCTTTCCAGCCGAACCAATCCTTTCCCCAGCAAAAAGAATCCCGAAGATCGCTCTCAGCAAATTCTCAGAAACATAGAGCGATACAAAATTGATGTTTTGGTCACCATCGGTGGCGATGACACCAACGGGGCCGCAAAGAGAATGTACGAAACTTACGGCATTCCCGTCATCGGTTTCCCGAAGACCATTGATAACGACTTACGTACCAGAACGATACATCACTACAAGGGTGAAGATAACGAAACCGTTCTTTGTCCCGGTTTCGCTTCTGCCGCCATGTCCATCAAGAAACTCACGAGCCGTTTGCACACCACCAACGAGTCGCACCAGCGCATCATGGTGTTGGAGGTGATGGGGCGCGACGCAGGTTGGCTTACCGGCACGGCTTCATTCGGCGGCGCACAAATCTCCCTCATCCCGGAAGTTCCGATGACACGCGAACGCAAGGATTTCTTCTTTGAATTTGTAAAAGAGCAATACATGCGTTCCCCAAAACGCGAACTCATCATCGCAGTTTCTGAAGGTGTTAGATGGTGGAATGACGAAACCCAGCAGCTTGAAATGGTTTATGCCAGCTCCGACCTCGACGAATACGGTCATCCCCGCTTCGGTGGCATCAGCGGCGTTATTGCCTCTGAAATCAGCCGCCGCACCGGCATCGAAGCACGTGGACAAATCTCCGGTTACATCCCGCGTGCCGGCAAATGCTACGAGTACGACCGCCGTCTCACCTCCACCCTCGCCGACAAAGTCACCGACCTCCTCCTCCGTCAAGACTACGGCAAAATGCCCGTACTCAAAGACATCGTTCCTTACAACGAACTCGAAGAGTACCATACCACTGCCATCGACATGGGCAACATCGGCAATTTCCCGCTCCCCAATGACTACTACGACGTCAA
>JAKSME010000117.1 GCA_024400785.1 Bacteroidales bacterium | reverse complement strand
GTACGCATTACGATAACGCAAGAGGGAATGACAGAAGTCGTTCCCTCTTTTTTCAAACAACTCCGCTACACAAAACTCCCCCTCGCCTCCGGAGAGGGGGCTGGGGAAAGAGGTGCATTCAAAGCCAATAGTTAAAAAGAATGAGCCCGGTACAATACCGAGCTCACTATTACAAAAAATTCAGCAACTGACATTAAATTTAATGTCCAACTTTGCGGAGTTACTTCAACCCTTCGGGCTTCTCTTTTTTACTATGCCTTATTTCAAACCCAGTTCTTTCAACTGCAAATCCGAAATTGGCGTAGGAGCGCCCAACATCATGTCGCGGGCCGCATTGTTCTTCGGGAAGGCGATGAAGTCGCGGATGGTGTCGGCATCGCAAAGAACCGAGCACATACGGTCGAAACCGAAGGCCAAACCGCCGTGGGGCGGTGCACCATATTGGAAAGCGTTCATCAAGAATCCGAACTGCTTCTGAGCTTCTTCTTCGCTGAACCCTAGCGCTTTGAACATGCGTTTCTGCAACTCTTTGTTGTGGATACGGATGGAACCGCCGCCCACTTCCGTTCCGTTGATAACCAAGTCGTAAGCATTAGCGTTGACCGCACCGGGATTGCTTTCAAGCATGCTTTCGTGTTCCGGTTTGGGAGCGGTGAAAGGATGGTGCATGGCGTAGTAACGCTGCGTTTCCTCGTCCCATTCCAACAGCGGGAAATCAATGACCCACAAGAGTTTGTACTCTCCAGCCTTGCGCAAGCCGAGACGGCTGCCCATCTCCAAACGGAGAGCGCAGAGCTGGGTTTGGGTTTTCTGACGCGGGCCGGCCATGATGAGAATCAAGTCACCGGCTTCAGCACCGGCAGTCTCTGCGATGTGCTTCAAATCATCCTGATCGTAAAATTTATCCACAGAAGACTTGAAATGACCGTCTTCCTGACAAAGAACATAAACCAAACCGTTGGCACCGACTTGCGGACGTTTCACAAAGTTGACGAGTTCGTCCAACTGCTTACGGCTATAGTTGCCGCAACCTTTGGCAACGATGCCCACCACTAATTCCGCTTCATTGAAAACCTTGAAATCTTTGTGTTTCACCACATCGTTCAATTCAACAAAACGCATTCCGAAACGTGCATCCGGCTTGTCGCTACCATAATATTTCATAGCGTCATGCCAAGTCATACGTTCAATGGGATCAATGTCTATATTCTTGATTTCCTTAAAGATATACTTAATCAAACCCTCAAAAGTCTGAAGAATGTCCTCTTGGGTAACGAACGACATTTCGCAGTCGATCTGGGTGAATTCGGGTTGACGGTCGGCACGGAGGTCTTCATCGCGGAAGCACTTCACAATCTGGAAGTAACGGTCGAAACCGGAAACCATCAACAGTTGCTTGAAGGTTTGAGGCGACTGCGGAAGAGCGTAGAACTCACCGTGGCTAAGGCGGGAAGGAACCACGAAATCGCGAGCGCCTTCGGGTGTGGAATTCACCAGCATCGGGGTTTCAATTTCCACGAAACCGATGTTGTTCATATAATTACGGATAGCGATACCCAATTTGTGGCGGAACAGCAAATTGTTTTTCACGGGGTTACGGCGTAAATCGAGATAGCGGTATTTCATACGGAGTTCGTCGCCGCCATCGGACTCATCCTCGATGGTGAAGGGAGGGGTGACGGACTCATTGAGCACGGTAATGGACTCGACAAGAATTTCGATGTCTCCCGTCGGGATGTTCTTGTTTTTGCTGTAACGTTCAGCGACCGTACCAGTGACTTGGATCACCCATTCACGGCCGAACGGCGCTATTTGCTGGCACAGTTCGGGATTGGTCTCGGCATTGAAAGCGAGCTGTGTGATACCATAACGGTCACGCAAGTCGATAAAAGTCATACCGCCTAAATTTCTGATTTTCTGAATCCAACCACAAAGGGTGACTTTTTCGCCCACATTCTTTGCGTTGAGTTCGCCACAGGTATGTGTTCTTAAGGCTGTTTTCATTGAATAGTGATTTTTTTGGATTTGGAAATGTATTTGCTCTCCCACACGCCGCCACGAGCTTTGGCATTCACCCTGTTGCTATAGCCCTTCCGAATCAAACGAGCGGTATAAGTACCTGGTTGAATGGTTTCCAGAAAGTCGGGTTCAACGACAATGCGACCGGCTTCTACGGCCACCTCGACTTCCACCGTCTCGCCATCGCTGGACAGCTGACAGCTGACGGTTTCCGCATCTTCGAAGGCCTCTGCCTTGATGGCAAAAGTGACTTTGTCGGATTTGCTGAGGGCAATCGTTTCCTGATTAAATTCTATAGTATTGGTAATGAGTTCGTTGTTGAAGGTTTCCTTATTATTGTTGACATAGGTAAAATGCGTTTTTCGACCAAATTGTTCGAAAGAGAACTCGTACTTTCCCTCATCATTCATCTCCATTTTTTGGCCTGCGACCTCCACTTTGGAGCCGCTGACCAATCGCAGCAACTTGCCGCTCGGTTGGTCGAGACGGAAGGTGGCAATGGCTGTCATCTTTTGAGCGTCAGCATCATAGACAGTAGCATATTGTTGGAAAATATTGTCTTGGTTGACCTTGTCGGAGCCAGTGAGTTCGATGCCTTTGTGACAGCCAGTAAAAAGGATGGCCATCAACAACAAACTGATTGCTAATATGTTTCTTTTCATTTGGATTATTTTGCGACAGCGGCTGCCAAGGCGATAGAGTACAATTTCGTTTTGGTGGAGTCGCCACGGGAAGAAAGCACGCAGGGAACTTTTGCACCAACAACCATTGCACCGAGCTCAGCACCGGCGAGTTTGGTATTACATTTATAGAAGACATTACCGGTTTCGATGTTCGGGAATACGATACAGTCGGCATCTCCAGCAACCTCGCTCTTCACTTTCTTAATCTGCACACATTCCATGTCGATGGCCAAATCCACGCCCAGCGGCCCGTCGATAACGGCGTTCTTAATCTGACCGCGCTCGCCCATTTTGCTGATGATGCATGCATCCACACAGGCCTGCATAGCGGGAAGCACCTGTTCGGTAGCAGCCAACACCGCGACTTTCGGTTTTTCAATCTGCAAGGCGGTGCGAGCCGTGTTCACCAGGTAGTTGGTGATGGCAATCTTTTGGTTAAGGTCGGGAGCCGGGATGATGGCAACGTCGCCGCACACGATAAGTTTGTGATAACGAGGAGTTTCGATAACGGTAACATGTGAAAGAACAGCTTTCGGACCAGGCATCAAGCCGCGTTCCTTGTTCAAAATGGCGCGCATGTATTTGTCGGTGGAAAGAAGGCCCTTCATCAGGATGTCGCCTTCGCCATTGTTGATGATTTCGCATGCCTTGGCAGCGGCCTTGTTTTCATCGGCTTCCTGAATGATGGTGAAGTCGTTAACGTCGATATTGTTGGCTTTACAGACCTCTTTGATGGTGGCTTCGTCGCCAACGAGGGTGGCTTTTACCACACCCATTTTCACTGCATTGTGAACAGCTTCAATGGTGTGAGCGTCGTTTGCGTAAGCAGCGACCAAACGTTTCTGCGGTTTCGTTTTTACAAATTCAATAATTTCATCTAATTTTTTGATACTCATAGTTTTATAATTTTATGTTGATAAATTTCAAATCTATTTCACACCTATTTTTATTTATTGGAATAATAGTCGAACATCGCCTGCAGCACTTTCGTACAAACGGGACAGAAGTTGTCATAAATAATCTCCTTCATCGTGCAGTTCTGCCACGGACGATAGACGCCTTCGGCCACATAGCCAGCGCCTTCGTACACGCCGAGTGTTCCGTTATAATCTTTGGTGGCGGGTGTCGGCACCGGGGTGTTTTTATCCATCATGTTTTTCCACTTGGCATCAAAATTGACGAGCGTGGTGACATTGGGCTCCATCGGTTCCACCCCTGCGGGATAGTAATCGTTGACACTGGTCTCGGAAGTGTAATACTCATCGGCCAAACCGCCAATCAGATGGCCCATTTCATGCACCACCACAAAGTCGGCCTGCGGTGCGCCATTGCAAACGGTTGCGTAGAAATTGTAAATACCACCACCACCGTATTTAGGTGAATTACAAATAATTACAATCACATCAAACGGAGCGTCCTCTGCAATATCGTACATCTTCCAAACATTTTCGCACATCAAATAACGGTCGGTTTCGATGGTGTTGTAGGAACAATTGATGAGCGTGTTGCGGTGAATATTGTTGTTCGGATCGGTGATGCCGGATTCCGGAGAAAATCCCTTGACTGCGTAAATATTGATGCGGTCGGCATTCTCTTTGTAAGGGGAACAGTTCAAGACATAGTCGGCAAATCTTTTGACATCGGAATCCAACTGTCCTTTGTCTGCTTTTGAGTATCCGTCGGGGATGAAGAGGATGTCCATGCACTCTTCGGATTTTCCGCCCTCGTGCAGTTTGATGATGCCGTTGTCTTTGGTAAAAGGAAGTGTGGGGGTGATTTTCGGGTTGTAGGAATTGACATAGAGCATGGTGCCGTTGCCTTTGCGGTCGTAACCGGTAAACTTGTAATTCACCGTATTTTTCGGGAGCGGCATGTTGATGCATTCTTCAAAAGAATACATATCGGTTTGCGCGCGATCGGTAGTTCTGTATTCGTTGAAAAGGCAATCGTAACTACGTGAGAATAAGAGTTTTCCGCTGATGGAGTCAAAAACCTCGAAAAGGACAGAGCCGTAACGGTTGGGTTCAACCAGATAGGCGCGAGTGCCGCTCCAGATTCCGCCGACATGGTAATCCTTCAACGCGATTCCCTCTTCGTGGGCATTACCATAATGCTTATAATCAATTCGTAACGTCTTATTTTCAAAATAATCTTCAAAGGCCTGAGCATGGCAAAAAGCTGCCACAAGCATGCAAGCACAAAGCAAAACAACCTTCTTCATCTTGTATTAAATTTGGGGTGCAAAAATACAACATAATTGCCATATTCTATTTTTATATTTTTAAAAAAATCATAGAAAAGTTTTGAGATTTTTACGTACTTTTGCGCTCGTTTTTTTAAGAAGTAAATAAAATCGTTTTATTAATTTTAAATCACTGAAAATGAGTAATGTAAAGTATGTTTACACCTTTGGCGGCAAAACTGCTGAAGGCAAAGCTGACATGAAAAATTTACTTGGTGGCAAAGGTGCCAACCTGGCTGAAATGTGCTTACTGGGTCTTCCCGTACCGGCAGGATTGACAATCACCACCGAATGCTGTACCGCTTATTATGCAAACAATTGCCAACTTCCCGACACCTTGATGGCCGACGTTTGGAAAGCCATGGAGAATGTTGAGAAAATCATGGGCAGAAAATATGACGATCCTGAAAACCCGCTGTTGGTTTCCTGCCGTTCCGGAGCCCGCACCTCCATGCCCGGCATGATGGACACCGTCCTCAACATCGGTCTTTCTGCAAAAACCCTCCCCGGTTTGATCAAGAAAACCGGCAACGAACGCTTCGTTTATGACTCCTATCGCCGTTTGATCATGATGTACGCCGACGTCGTCATGGAAAAGGCTGAAGGCATCGCCCCCGTCGAAGGCAAGGGCATCCGCAAAATTTTGGATGACATGCTCGACGAATACAAAGCAAAGAAAGGTTACAAATCAGATACCGAAATCAAAGCCAACGAATTGCTCGAACTGGCTACCGCTTTCAAAGCTACCATCAAGGAAAAACTCGGCACCGAATTCCCGGATGACGCCAAGTTGCAGATGGAAGGTGGTATCAAGGCCGTCTTCAAGAGCTGGAACGGTCAGAAGGCTATCTCTTACCGTCGTATCGAAGGTATTCCGGATGACTGGGGTACCGCTGTTAACGTACAGGCCATGGTTTTCGGCAACATGGGCGAGACTTCCGCTACCGGCGTTGCCTTCACCCGCAACCCCGCTACCGGTGAAAACCAGTTCTACGGCGAATGGCTGATTAACGCTCAGGGCGAAGACGTTGTGGCTGGTATCCGTACCCCCAACCCGCTGAACGACGACACCAAGAACGAACAGAACAAGCATCTCCACTCCATGCAGGAACTGATGCCCGAAACTTACAAAGAGCTCTGCGACATCCGCAACATCTTGGAAAACAACTACAA
>JAKSME010000116.1 GCA_024400785.1 Bacteroidales bacterium | reverse complement strand
AGATACAAATAGTTGCGTATAGCGGCATATTGCATGGCGACATTGTCTTTCACGCACTTTTGAGCCAACAGGGTTTCTCTCATCTGGCGGGCTCCGTTGAGCAGTGCGTCGATGTCGAAACCGGCTACGGCGATGGGCAACAGCCCGACGGGTGTGAGAACGGAGTATCGGACACCGACATTGTCAGGAATGACAAAGGAATCATACCCCTCCTGGTCAGCCAGTTTCTTCAGCGCACCGCGCTGGCGGTCGGTAATGGCAACAATGCGTTTTTTCGCCTCCGCTTGGCCGTATTTCTTTTCGCAATGCTCTTTGAAAAGTCGGAAGGCGATGGCGGGTTCCGTGGTAGTACCCGACTTGGAAATGACGATGACGGAGTAGTCTTTTTTATCAATAAGTTGTTGTAAATCAAAAAGATAATCCTCGCTCATGTTGTTCCCTGCGAAGAGAATGAGCGGGTGTTTGTTGTCGGTTTCAAGAGAACGGAAATGTGACTGAAGGGCTTCGATGACGGCGCGGGCACCGAGGTAAGAGCCACCGATTCCGATGACGACGACGATGTCGGATTGCTGTTGAAGCCGCGTTGCGACGGCTTTCACGCAGTTGATTTCGTCAGTGTTGATTTCGGCGGGGAGTTGAAGCCATCCCAGAAAGTCATTTCCAGCACCGTTTTGATTAACAAGTTGAGAATAAGCATTTTGCGATTTGCTTTCGGCCTGTTGGAAAAGGTCGGCCGGCAGGAAATTCCGAGCACCTTCGAAGTCAAATTTCATCATGTTTCTATTCAATTTTTGAAGTTGCAAAGGTACGCGTTTTTATTGAAACTTTTATGCTTTTTTTATAATTGATATATATAGAAATTTATGTACTTTTGCCGCCTATTTTCAAAATTGCGTAAGAAGGCATTCTTTGTTATCTTTTGAAATGAATTTTTATTGTAAATTATTAAAAATCTTGAAGTTATAAATTATGAAACAGAGGAAATCGTTTTCTGAAAAAGTAATTGAATTAGGACAGTGCTGCGCTTCTTGGACGAGAATCGTTCTCTTTTTTGCGTTAGTGCTGTCGTTATCAGTGCCGCGCGTGATGGCTCAGCAAGAAAGTACGGAAGATTGTTCCGCCCTCGAAGTACCCGTTGCCATCAATTTCCAAAGCGATAGCACAACGGCTTGGAATGTGCGTGGTGTTCTGCCGTCATGTTGGGGGAGTGTTTTCTTGGGGACGGACAGCATTTATGCACCGCACCTTTGTTCCGACTACTCCACAGCCGGTAACGGAATCTTGTTTGCCGCTGGGCGCGAGGCCGAATATGGAACGATGTGTAGGGTTTTGATGCCGGCCATCGCACAACATTATCAAGACCTTTCCATCACTTTCCGCACCCAAATGGAAAATGTCGGGCTCGGACATTTCGAGTTCGGTTATCTGCACGATGTCGATGATATGGTGTATTTTGTAAAATTGGCAGATATTCCCAACAGCGATACCGTGGCCACCCATAGTTTCAGTTTGCGCGAATCCAACATTCCTGACGGATGCCGACTTGTTTTCACTTGGAAAAATACCGATACCTGTGCTCATTGCACGCTCTTGGATGTTTCGTTGGACTCTTTGCAACTCTGCCTTGTTCCCACCATCACCTCTGCCGGAGCCTTGTCTGACACGGAAATGCGTGTGGAGTGGCAAAAAGGATGGGCTGAAACCAGTTGGATTGTTGAGTACGGACCGACAGGTTTTGAGCATGGACAGGGAGCTGTTCGCGTGGTTGATGTTCCGTATGTGGTTGTTGATGAATTAGTTGCGGGTTCGATTTATGACTGTTATGTGAAAGCAATTTGTGATGGTGATTCCACCAGTGAATGGTCGCCGGTTGCAAGGGTGATGACGCATTGTGAAGCTATGACGATTCCTTATGCTGATGATTTTCAGGCATATACGGCTACTGCGCCGAATGTCGCCGGCATTTTGCCCGATTGTTGGCAGGTGATTTCCAGTGCCAATGCTGCCAACAGACCCCATATTTCATATTATCCGGAGGCGGTACAGTCGAGCCACCGCGCTGTCTGTATGATGTCCGCAAATCTGAGCGGCTATGCTACGAGCAACATCGTTTGCCTTCCGTGGTTTTCTTCTGATTTGAATGGGCTTCGTCTCGGTTTTACCGCCATGATGGACCGTCTGCCCAGCGATGTCCTCACGCTGGGATACGTTACCAACGTGTTGGATGAAAACAGTTTCGTTGCGTTGGAAGTCATCCCGAATACAACGACGGCAACGGCCTACAGCCGTCCTCTGGCCGGCAGACACATTCCCGAGGGGGCGCGTCTGGCTTTCCGTTGGACAAGTACCATGACTGCGTGGGATATGCGCTGTGTTATTGATAACATCACTCTCGAATTTCTGCCCTGTGAGCCTGCTACCAATATTCAAGTGTCTGATATTATGATGACTACGGCTCGAGTTAGTTGGACTCCCAGCAACGAAGAGCAAGAATGGATGGTTGAATACGGTCCTGCCGGTCACAATCACGATTCCACTGCGGTGGCTTTGATTGTCAGAGATACCTTTGTCGATCTGGCCAACCTGGTGGGAAATCAGCCGTTGGATGTTTATGTGAAGTCTCTTTGCGACCCGCTCAATCCGAGCGATTACTCCGAAGTAGTCACTTTCACCCCTTATTGTTCCGTCGTGGGTGACACCACCGTTGCCACGGTTTGCGACTCCTTTGTTTGGCACGACAGCACCTACACCGCTACGGGCATTTATGTGGACACCCTTCCCCAAGCTGCTGGATTTTCTTGCGACAGCATCTGTGTCCTTGACCTGACTGTCAACTACTCTTCTACCGAGTTCGATACGCTCGCCATCTGCCAGAATGAGTTGCCGGTTACCTGGCGTGATACCACCTTCGAGGTCGGCAGTGTCGACTCTTCCTACGTTTTCAACCTTGTCCGCGAAAATGGCTGCGACAGCGTCGTCAATCTTGCCGTCATTATTTATCCTTCATTTTATCTGGATGAATATGACACCATTTGTCAGCAGGCGCTTCCTTACACTTGGCGCGACACCACCTTTGAGGTTGGTACGGAATCCAATACTTTCGTTTTTAACCGCAATAGCGCCTATGGTTGCGACAGCATCGTCACTTATCATTTAATAGTGAACGAAAGTATTTATCAGACTGAATATCAGCAGATTTGCCAACAAGAAATTCCATTTACCTGGAGAGATACCACTTTTGAAGCGGGAACCGAAAGCGGCATTTATGTTATGAACCGTCAAACTGTGCACGGCTGTGACAGCATTGTTACTTTTGTGTTGGTGGTGAAGCCTTCTTATGATGAAGATATTACGCTTTCGCTTTGCCGTAGCGAACTCCCGTACCCATGGCGTGACACCACTTTCGACGTTGATGCCCAGAGCGATGTCATCACTTTTGCCGCCCACACAGCTGCCGGCTGCGACAGTATCGTGACCTTGAACTTGGTTATTAATGAAAGTGCTATTTCGGAAGAAATTGTCGAAATCTGTGACCACGAGCTCCCGTATGTTTGGCGTAACCAGGTTCTGCCGGTGGGAACAACCAGTGGCGATTACACATACCAGCGCGTTAGCGCCGCCGGCTGCGACAGTACGGCCATCCTCCATCTTACCGTTCATCCTTCTTTCTCCAACGAATATCAACTCGAAATTTGTGAATCGGAACTTCCTTATCCGTTTGGAGATACCACTTTTGAAGTCGGAACTGCCAGCAAGACCGTTGTCAGAAACTTGCGAACCCAATTCGGTTGCGACAGCGTTGAAACCATCCATCTGACTGTCAACCACAGTACGTCTTATGCAGAAACGGTGGATGTTTGCCGTGGCGATTTCCCCTTTACCTACCATGATACCGTGTTTATGCCCGGCACTCCGACCGGCGTTTACGTCATGCATCGTCAGAATGCCGCCGGTTGCGACAGCATTATCACTTTGACGCTGAATGTCCGTATTCCTTACAATGCTACGGAAAGTTTGGTGGTTTGTGAAAACGAATTGCCGACCGTATGGCACAATCAGGTGATTGAGCGCGGCATGACTTCGGGCAACTATGTTTTCAATAACCGAACCCAGTATGGTTGCGACAGCATCGTGACTTTGCGACTGGTGGTTTATCCTACATATCGTCAAAATGAGGAATTATCCATTTGTGAAAGTGAACTTCCTTATACATGGCGCGATACGACCTTTGAAGTTGGTACTCGCGGAGGTAGCTATCTTTTTGAAAAACAGTCAACTACTGGCTGCGACAGCGTAGTGCTTTTGAAATTGAATGTGAATCCTTCTTCTGAAAGAGATGAAGAGATTATCATTTGCAGCAGTGATCTTCCGTACACCTACCAAGAGATTGATTTCCCGGAGGGCACTCAAACTGGAGATTATCGTATCCAGAGCCGCAATGAGTTCAATTGCAACGACATTGTGAATTTGCATCTTATTGTGAATTCTGTGGCAGAAGTGGACGACGAAGTCACGGTTTGCGCCAATGAACTTCCGTTTACTTATTTGGGCACCACCTTCCCTGTCGGCACCACCACGTTGAACCGCGACTTCTATCTTCGCACCGTCGATGGTTGCGACAGCTTGGTACATCTCCACCTCACCGTCCTTCCGGCAGTTAATACTGAGGAGTCTATCACCCTTTGTGCCAATGATTTACCATATTATTATGCTGCTTTCGATACTACTTTCGGTCTTGGTACCGCCAGCGGTGATTATCTCTTCAGCCGTATGAATGTTGCTGGTTGTGAGGAAAAAGCTGTCCTTCATCTTACAGTCAATCCGAATTACCACATTACCACATCCCAGATTATCTGCCAGAACGACCTTCCTTATACATGGGATGATACAACCTTCCTGGAAGGTACCCAGAGTGGCGTGTATCAGTTTGCAAGAACCACGCAGAATGGTTGCGACAGCATTGTTTCTTTGGCGCTCATCGTTTATCCGAGCTACAATCAGTACGAAGTTGAAGAGGTCTGTGTCAACGCTTTCCCGTACACTTGGCGTGACACCACATTCCAGCAGGGCACTTCTGCCGGCGAATACACCTTCAATCGCCATACCATCAACGGTTGCGACAGCATCGTGACCTTGAATTTGATTGTTCATCCCGTTTATTCCGAAAACCTGTCTTTGGCCATCTGCGAGAGCGAACTTCCGTACACTTGGCGCGATGTCACCTTCCCAACGGGAACTATCAGCGGAATTTACACTTACAACCGCGAGAGCGAGTCCGGTTGCGACAGCACTGTGACGCTCGTGCTTACCGTTCGCCCGACTTTCACGCAAACCTTCAATGTCCAGATTTGCGAAAACGACCTGCCGTATCATTATGTACAAACCGACACCACTTTTGAGGAAGGTACGACCACGGGTACTTATCGTTTTGTCTATAACAATGTTTATGGTTGCGACAGCGTTATCGTCCTCAACCTCTCTGTCTATCCTTATTATGAAGGTGAAGAAAGTCTTACCATTTGTTCCAGCGATCTTCCTTATTATTATGAAAGAGAAAATCGCACCTTCCAATTGGGAACCATCAGCGGTGATTACGAATTTCATCACTACACGTCACATGGCTGTGATAGTTTGTGGACTTTGCATCTCACTGTAAATCAAAGTTATATACAATCCGAACAGCTGCGTATCTGTGAAAATGAGCTTCCGTACATCTGGCGTGATACTATTTTTGATGAAGGAACGCTGTCTGGAACATTTAACTTTTATCGTTCTACCGCAGCCGGTTGCGACAGCGTTGTTACTTTGACCTTGTTTGTTTACCAACAACCCTCCGTGTCCATTGTCGGTGCCACCACGATGGAGTTGGGCGGTACCGAAATGCTGTTGGCACAAGCCAGTGCATGTACTTTTGTTTGGAGCACGGGCGAAGAAAGTTCTGCTATCTTTGTCACACCCGACAGCGCCGGCCTTTATACCTACACGGTTACAGCCACCCATAATTCAACACGTTGCAGCAACACGGCCACCCATCTCATCTTGGTCAACGACACTGTGGGTGTGGAAGATTTCATCATTGAAACCAACATCACCTTATTCCCGAATCCGACGGAAGGTGTGGTGAATATTCGTTCCGACCGCACGGTGATTTCTGAAATTGAAGTTTACAACATGATGGGCAGGTTGGTGAGAAGAGAAAATGTGGAAGATGTTCAAACCATGTTGGATTTAAGCAATGTGGCTCCTGGAAGTTATATTCTTCAAATGAAGATGCAGAGTGGAGATGTAGTTCGTAAGAAATTGATTGTCAAATAAAAGCAGGTTGTGCAGAAACCGTTAGCAGAGATATTGCGGCCGAGAACGCTGGAGGGAGACATCGGGCCGTCGCGCGTCAGGGGGGGGGG
>JAKSME010000115.1 GCA_024400785.1 Bacteroidales bacterium | reverse complement strand
GCCTTTTTTTGATTTTGCTGCTACTGGCAACGGCTCTTTTCGCACAGAACCGCCAGGGCGAACCAGCGCAGGGTGCGAAGACGATCAAAGATTGTAAGGGTACAATCCAAGATTATGATGGCAATAGTTATGCCATTGTTCAAATTGGTGAGCAGTGTTGGATGAAGGAAAATCTCAGAGCCACGCATTATTCCGACGGAACCGCCATCCCATTGGGAAAAACAGCCAGCACGGCAACAGCCTATCGTTATGAACCCAATGGGCACAGCGATAATGTGAAATTGTACGGTGATTTGTACAATTGGCCCGCCGTACATCACAATGCGCCCGCCGACAAGAATTCCTACCTGCAGGGAGTTTGTCCTCAGGGGTGGCACATCCCGTATTTCACCGAATGGTATCAACTGTCGTTGTATGTGATTGACCACGATCCGGTGATGCATGCGGGCAACAGCAATTATACCAACATGCGTTCCATCGCCATCGGACTTTCTTCCAAAGAGCTTTGGAATGTCCAAACGTCGGGCTTCCGTCAGGATTACACGGGATTTTCTGCCATCCCGGCTGGCTGTTTGTATAATGGAAATTACTTCCATATCGGTGCTTACGCCTACTTCTGGTCGGTTTTCGAAGGTGAACTTTCTCCCAATTATATCAGCATCCCCGGTGGACTGATGGATCCGGAAGGGGAGACACCAACGAAGGATTTTGGTATTTCTGTCCGTTGCTTGCGGAATGAATAGCGTGCGAAATGCACAATGCGAAATGCACAATGCATAATGCATAATTAGTACTGTTGCGATATTTATTTTGAAGATAAAAAAAATCAAGCGTCAGCAATGAATTCCCCTCCTTTTTAAGGAGGGGATAAAGGGGTGGTAATATAGAAACAATATTCAAATCAAAAAATCAAAGAACGCTTGTATCTTATATTATATCAATAACTTATATGATTTTTTTAAATTTTATCGCAACAGTACTAATGCATAATTAATAATTAATTTTGTAGAAGTTGTCCTGAAATCCATTGTGATAATTCCACAAAAAATGGTATTTTTGCCGAAAATTTTAATCCATTAACCTATGAAAATTGCTGTTTTTGCTGCCGTTCCCGAAGAGGTCTGTAAATTGTCCGATATTGTGAATTTTATGGGGATAGGTAGGGAAAATGCCACCCGCACTGCACTGGAATTTATGCGGAAATACAAGGATGAAGACTTTGTTGTGCTGAATGTCGGCACCGTAGGCTCACACGCATTTCCTGTAGGCACTGTCCTTTCCATCGATGAAATCACCTCATCAGGCATGCTCTTTTGCGACCGCCCGATGAAATTGGAAAAATTTTCATCCCCATTGGCACAAAATCATCCCTCCGCGGTCCTCTTCTCTTCCGACAGTTTTGTCTCACCTCACGTCTATACCGATGCTTTCCTTTCGGAAATCAAACAGAAAGCCGGTTGCTTCGACATGGAGTCCTCCGCCCTCTATTCTGTGATGTCGGAATATGGGAAGAAATACGTTTCTTTCAAGATTGTGTCTGACAATCTGGATGTTACCATCGAAGTCTGGAAACAGCGCGTGGAAGAATTGTCTAAGAAGTTGGCCGCATTCCTGGAACAGCTGTTCGCCGAAATGGGCCAAACGGAAAAGGTTGAATTTTTGGTGAAATAGTCATTTTTTTTACAAAATGAAGGCATTTCTCGATTATCTGCAGTACGAGAAACGCGCATCTGTACACACGGTAGATTCTTATCGTGTTGATTTGGAGCAGTTTGCGGCGTTTGAGCTGGCCGAATACGGGAAGGACAGCATCTTGCTGGCCGAAACGGCGGAGGTGCGCTCGTGGATGATTAAGTTGATGGAGGAAGGTCTGACTGCGCGGAGTGTGGGACGCAAAGTGAGCGCGTTGCGCGCCTTTTTCCGCTATCATTTTAAAATGAAAAATGTGGCCTCCAATCCGATGGAAGCCGTCACCGCACCGAAAACCGCCAAACGACTGCCTCAGTATGTGGAGGAATCCGACATGGCCAACCTTTTCAAGGAAGACCTTTTCGAGGATACTTACGAGGGATGGCGCGACCGACTCGTCATCGAACTGTTCTATGTCACCGGAATGCGTCTCTCTGAACTCATTAACATCAAACGCAGCGACATCGACATGTACGACGGTAGCGTAAAAGTGTTGGGAAAACGAAACAAAGAACGTGTCATTCCCTTTAGCCCGCGTGTTAAAAATGTAATTGTCAAATATTTGCAATTTTTTGATGAAAAATACCCCGGAAATCCGAAAAATAGTTTTATCTTTGTCGCTCCAAACTCGAACAAAATATATCCGAAGGCTGTTTATAGAATTGTAACCAAATATTTGGACTTGGTGACCACCATCGACAAACGCAGTCCGCATGTGCTGAGGCACACCTTTGCCACCCACATGTTGAACCACGGCGCCGACCTCAACGCCATCAAAGAGATTTTGGGACATTCGTCGCTGGCCGCAACTCAAGTCTACACGCACAACTCGATAGAAAAACTGAAAAACATTTATAACCAAGCCCATCCCAGGGCGTAAAAAAGGAGGTTTTATGAATATTACCATTTCTTCTCTGCATTTCAAAGCAGATCAAAAACTTGAAACCTTTATCACTGAAAAGGTAGAAAAACTTGAAAAAATGCATGACGGCATCATCGGTGCCGAAGTGACATTGAAACTCGAAAACACCGACAAGCCGGAAAACAAAACCGCCGAAATCAAAATCAAAATCCGTGGCAACGATGTGCTAGCTGAAAAAACCGCTAAAAGTTTCGAAGAAGCCACTGACAATGTGGTTGAGGCATTGAAGAAGCAACTCGTCAAAGTTAAAGACAAAGAAAGAAAAAATTAAGTTTTTTTAATTTGTGATTGTTTTGGCGGTGACTTTTTTCACCGCCATTTTTTTTCAAAAAAAAACTAGTACATTTGCCGCCCCAACTCCGACCTCTGTTTACAACGTACACCGCCTCCGCCGGTGCGGGGAAAACCCCCAGCCTCGTCGCCGAGTATCTTTCCATTTGCCTGAAGGATGAAAAATCCCTTTCTCAGTATCGCCACATCCTCGCAGTGACATTCACAAACAATGCCACTGCCGAGATGAAAGACCGCATTGTGCAGACTCTCAATAAGTTCGCATTCGAAAAGAGAGAAACTTGGGGCATTCAGGAAAATGCCATTTTCGATAAGATTTTGGAAGCCAACCCGCATTTGATAAAAGAGGAGGGGGCGGTGGTTGAACGCTCTCGCAAACTGCTTGCGGAAATTCTGTACGACTATTCCAACTTTAGCATCAGTACCATCGACAGCTTCTTCCAAAGAATTGTTCGCGCTTTCGCTTTCGAATTGGGAATAAGCATGGGCTATGAGGTGGAAGTATCATTGGATGAGTGCTTTAGCCAGTGTGTGGACATGCTGCTGAACCGCCTTTCTGCCGACAATACTAAGTTGAAGGAATGCATTCTCGGTTTGGTCAATGAACAGATGGGGAAGAATGGCCGGTGGCGTGTGGAAAATACATTGTTGGAAATTCTTTCTACCATTTTCGGGGACGAAACTGCTGCCATTCCCCTGGCTGCCTTGGCAGAGAATGAAAACATAAATACCATTCTGCTGAGTCTACAACAGAAGCTGTCGCAGCAGCGCCGCGACTTGGAAGATCTGGCCCGAAAAGCAGCTGGCTTTTGGACGGAAAAAGGACTCACCCCAGACAACCTGAACGGCGGGGAAACGGGCATTTGGGCCTGCTTCAACCATTTTGATGTGGATGTTGAAAAACCATATAAAAACGTGTATGCTGTGCTGGATAAAGGTGGGATTTTTGTAAAATCAGGTGAATTGAAAGGTACGGACATCGACCAGCAAATATCCGAATTGTTCCATCAGTTGCGTAACGAGCAAGCCGCCTATTTGAAAAAACACACCCTCTTGGGAAATGTGAAGAAGATGATGCTCATTTTTGACTTGATGGGTATCATGGACGAAATCCGCGAACGCGACAACAAGTTCTTTCTTTCTGACACCAATTACAAAATCAACAGCGAGGTGAATGAAAGCGATACCCCTTTCATTTATGAGAAAATCGGTAACAAATACCGTCACTTTTTCATCGACGAATTTCAGGACACCTCGCGCATGCAGTGGGAAAATCTGCTCCCGCTGTTGCAAAACGCACTCTCATTTCCAGACGGACAGGCAATTCTCTTCGGCGATGTGAAACAGGCCATCTACCGTTTCCGCAACGGAGACTCAAAACTGCTGAACGATTTATCGCAAACTCCTGCTACACAAGAATATAATAAATTGATTCCAGGCGATGGGAATTGTGATAGAAGAAAGTCTGTGCTGCTGGATACGAATTTCCGCTCTTTTGGAAATATTGTTGAATTCAACAACCTTTTTTTTGAAAAATTACCCCAACTCCCTAGTTTCAAAGGCGGAACTGAGAAAAAGCCTTCTCTGCTGAAGCAATTCTATTCCGCTTATTATCAGGATGTCCGACAGAAAATTAATCCTGACTTTTCTGGGAAAGGTGCCGTTTGTCTGCACTTTATGAACGCAAAAGTGGACAAGGAAACCTATTTTTGCGAAAAGGTGGTCGCCGCAGTGAAAGATGCGGTGAGCGCCGCACGTGGCTTCCACCAACGCGATATCGCGGTACTTACCAGTGGCAACAAAGAGGGCTCGATGTTGGGACGCGAACTCACCAAAGCCGGTTTCAGTGTCATCTCTCCCGACTCGTTGCTGTTATCTACCTCGCCGGAGGTGAACCTGATTATAGCCGCTCTCCGCTACGTCGTCAATGATGACGACATCCTCTCTCGTTTCGCCATGGCCAATTACGTTTTGCTCAAAAATCGGTGCGACATCGCGAAGGCCTTGGGCAAAGACCTCGAAAATCTCCGCCATCATAAGAAATTCACTGAAATGATGAACGAAAACGGAGTCGAAATATCTTGGAGCACATGGAACAAACTTCCGCTCTTCAGCCTCCTTACCGAAATTTTGAAGGCCTTTGGCATCACCGAATCCAATGCCTTCGTTGTGGCACTGATCGACAATGCGTTGGACTATCTGAAAAACAAAAATGGCGAACTGTTCGCCTTTTTGGATTGGTGGGACACCAAAGGCAGCAAATTGGCTATCAAGTCGCCCCAAGGGCTGGACGCCATCACCATCAGCACCATCCATCGTTCCAAAGGACTCCAGTACCCCGTGGTCATCGTGCCCTTCACCCAGTATAACAAGAATAAACTGACCAAGGGAACCTATTGGCACACACCGACCGCCGACGACAAGATTGACCTTCCATACCTGATGCTGAAAATGAACAAGTCTCTGGCCCAGATTGAAAAAGGCGATCTGTATGATGAAGAAGTGGCCATGACGGAAATGGATAGCTTGAACAAAATTTATGTGGCTCAAACTCGGGCTAAAAAATTAATGCACATCATTACCGGACGAATGAAAAAGGATTCCGTTGGAGGCAATTACAACAATATGCTTGATGAATTTGTGCAGCTGGGGGAAAAGGAAAAATGGCCGCTCCGTTTTGTGCAGGATCCCAATGACGAGCTCTGCTTCTGGTGGGGCGACCCCACTGTCAATAATAATGATGAAAAAGTGAAGATGGAAGCCGACGGCGCATTGTCTGCAATGTATTGTGCGGGATTCAACATGAAACAGTTGTCCACTCATATCAACAAGACGGAAACCACCGAGCAGGCTGTCGGCAATGCGGTACACGACTATCTGTCGAAGTTGACGCACTTCCCGCAGACTATGGGCGAGGCAGAAAACTGGGAACTCCCAGCCGAGCAGTTGTATGTGGATGAAATTAAGGCGGCATTGAAATTCATCGCGGGTTCTGAACAGTGGAAACCCTACTTCGCAGACGGGCTTCGTGTGTTGAACGAGGTCCCCATTCTGCCCACCAAAGCCATCTTGAACGAAGACAACAAGGAAAAGGCTTCTCGCCCCAGCACCACTTATCGCCCCGACAGAATCGTTCTGTTGGAAAATGAAACCGTTGTGATTGATTATAAAACGGGGCATCCGACGGAGGATGTCAAGGAAAAATACAGTCGGCAGGTGGAAAAATATGTGGATTTGCTGAAGGCAATGGGATTACCGGACGTGAAGGGGCGCATCATGTATATCGAAGGTTTTTAAGAATGGATTTTTTGTAGAAGGACAAACCGAAAAGTTGGAAAAAATGTGTACATTTGCAGCTCTAAAAAAATAAGTTGCAAAATTGTGCAATTTATTGATTTATAATATTTAAAGATAAATTTTTTTATGGCGAACGAACCGAATGTAGGACAAAAGACGGATACGAGATTCTCGTATAAGACAATGGAAAGGGCACGCGGGTATCCGGGGGAAATGCCCCCTCCGGCCGTGAGTGTTGT
>JAKSME010000114.1 GCA_024400785.1 Bacteroidales bacterium | reverse complement strand
CACCTGCGGCTGCATTCCGATGAAGGCGCCCGGCACCCAGTGGATGCGCAGCGGGCTGTTCTTTCCCCGCCGTTTCCGCATCGCTTTCCCAATGGTAGATAGCGATGAAGCTACAAAAAGATATATCGCCCACGCAGCAAGTACTGCCAGCAGAATAATGAAACCGAAAACATGCATGAAGCTCATGACAATGTCGGAAAGTTCCATTTTCCAAGCATGCTGGTCTTTGACAAAGAAGGTCTTCAAATAGACTATGACTTTCCCGTCGCTATCCGTAATCACTTGCCATAGGGAATGAATGATGTGTTCCTCCGTCTTGCTTTTCTTGTATAAAAAAGCGTATGATTCGCTAAAATGTTCTTTTACAGATGTTTCTATGGACGCTGACTCTCTTGTTGCGTTGCTGCCGGAGCCATTGAGCCAATTCCCCGCCATGTCATATACATCGATGTGCAGTTCGTACGTTTTTTCAAATTCTTCCAATACTTTTTTCAAACTGTCTTGAGCACCTTCATCATAAAAGTCTTCCCATCTTCCTCCGTGGCGAAGGAAGGACAGTTGTGCGTTTTGGGTTTTGGCATGTAGTATGTCTTTTTGGTCGCTATCGGAGTGCCTGTGATAAAGCAACAATGAAAGCACGCAGGATGCAATGCCAACAATCAACATTGCGGTCAGGGAAATCCAAAGCAGTTTGCTGTATAATGATTGCTTGTAGCGCGGCGGACGGGCGAAGACATGGATGCACGTGACACAAAAAAGGTAGAAGAGAAGAAAAGTAATGAAAAAGAAGGCGAGCGAGGCAATATAATTGAAAGAGGCACGGTCAGGCACGCCCATGATGAGCATCTCGTCTTTCGATATAGGGTAAACATGGTGGATGTAGCCACGGGATTTGATGGGCGTTCCATCTTCAAACTTTCGTGAAAGATACTCTTCCGCACTGAGCTTGTAGTCGTATTTCCCACATTGGTCTATCAATTCCCCACGGCTGTAATAACCGAAGGAGTATTTTTGTGCCAATTGTGATGCCTCATTGATGAAATTTCTATCCAGAATTGGAGCGGATTCGGACTCCGCGCGTGCTGCGACGAAACCAGCGACGATTCTTTGCCGCTGGTCGCTTTCTTTTTGTCTGACAGCAATATACAAAATGGTGGAGATGAAAAATGCCGCAAAGATGACCTTGACCAAAATTGAGAAGAAGCGAAAGTTTTTTCTCGCAAATCGGTAAGTCAGCGCACCGCTCACAAGATAAATCCCCAATAGTATCAAAATCACCCAGGTGGGAATCCCATATATCGTATGCCAACAGCAAAGACTTACAATGGCCACTACGAGAAAATTGACGGACAGGAAACCTGCTGACTTGGCAAAAGAGTGTCGGGCGGCATGAGACAGCAGACGGATGATTTTGTGGATGAGAAGGGCAAAACAATAGTACGAAGAAAAAATGACAAAAATGATGTAGTAAGAGTCGGCATTGAAAAAGGCAATCTTATCAGGAACAATGATGAACTCTGTATTCAGGACCATGTTGCCGATGAAGGCGCAGATGGCGAAAAAAACCGCAAAAGCGAGGCAGGTGACAATGGAAAAACAGACTATGGCCATGGCCTGGTTGAATCCTTTGTTTTTGAAACGCTGTACGTTGATGTAACGTATGACGTACAAAGTGAAATACAATAGAATGCTGACATTGAGGACGAGCTCTCCGAGCGAAACCGATGTGCCGAAAATGGAAGGATAAAAGTGACTGAAAAAGGGTGTCTCGTAGGGCAGGGCAGGAAAGTGGCAGTGAAGGGAAACGTATCTAACCAAAAAGACCAACAGGATGATACAAAGGCCCAAAATGTTGGTGTGACGCCGTATTTTGGGGTGGAGCATGGCCAACTTGATAATGCTTTCCGTGATAAAAAGGAAGACGAGCAACGAGGTGCTGAAAACCAGTGCCGACAGTCCCTCGGATTCGGCAAGTTGCTGGGGCGTGAGTACGGAGCTGAGTATGGCGAAGAAGGCGGCAAGTACCAATGTGACGATGGAAAAAGTGAGGGGCTTCCGCCATCGGTGGCGCATGGTGCGGGAAAAATAGGGTCTCGTCGGTTGCTGCTCCATGTTTTTTGAGGAAGAATGTCAGAGTATAGACTAAAAAAAGCGCGGTGGCCGCCGCGCTTTCGGAAATTATTGGGGATGAATTCCTTATTTTCTTTTGATTAACTGGCCAGAGCCGGTGTTGGTGTAACTGATTTTGAGGTCGCCTTTGAAGCTGATGTTGCCAGCAGAGGTGATGGTGACATCAAGGTTGGAAGTGGCATTCACGCCCGCATCACCGGTGCCGTTGTTCACGACTTTGGCTTTCTCGCAGGTGAGGGCGAGGGCGTCGAAGTTGGCTGCATTGGAAAGGGTGACATCCACGTTGCGGGTGGTTCCGCTCATGTCAACGGTGCCCGTGCTGTTCATCGTAGTTTTGACATCCTTGCCGGCGAAACCGGTGAAGGTCATGTTGCCAGCAGCGGTAACATTCAAATTCAGCGCGTCGGTTTGAACGCTGGCCCAACGGGTGGAACCGAGGGAGGCGGATTCAATGTCGATTTTCGGAGCGGTAAAGTTGCCAATATTGCCAGAAACATTGTCGCTTAATGCGATTTTAGCCGCACCGTTGCTGATGACATCTTTCATATTGACCGTGAAATCATTGCCAGCAGTAATTTTCAAACTGTTGGTTTTGAGATTGTTGACGGTGCAGATGCCTTTGCCGGAGAGAATGAGCTCCATTTTGTCTGACGGAATGCCGTCGGCGGTAACATCGCCATTGCCGTTGAACTGAATCTTGTTGAGTGCGGAAGCGCAAAGGGTGATGTTGATGGGATAGTTGGGCGCGAGACGGGTCTTCTTTGCCACAGAAATGTTCAAAGTCTTTCCTTTCACTTCCGTAATAATGTATTGGTGAAGGTTCGACTCGGCTTCAACTTCAACTTTGGGGGAAATGGCATAGGTGATGCTGATGTTGAAATCAGCATTTACAACAACTTGTTGGAATTCGGTGACGATTCTGGAGTCTTTTTTCAATTCCTGATTTCCCGGAATTTCATCTGCATTAACAACAAAGATGGCGCAGGCCAAAGCTAAAAGTGCAAAAATTTTCTTCATATTATACAATGTTTTTATATGTCAAAATCAGGGTGCAAAATTACAGAAAAAATGAAAGCAAAAAAAATTTTTTCGAAAGTGATTTTCTATTGAAAAAAGTTGTATTTTTGCACCCTCAAAAACGGCGATTGTAGCTCAGTTGGTTAGAGTACCGGATTGTGGTTCCGTGGGTCGTCGGTTCGAATCCGACCTGTCGCCCGTAAGATGAAATTCCTCCGAAATTTTGGGGGAATTTTCATTTTAAATCCTCCCGACTTATTTGCACCCTTCTCCGTGATGAGATGTTCACGCTCTCAAATTTTCTATTCCCCAATCAAACAATTTTTGTATTTTTGCCACTCATTCTTGAAAATCTATTAATCATTATAAAAATGAAAAAAATCTTTACCATCATGACTGTCACTATGCTTGCTGTGACCGCTTTCGCGCAAAAAAATCCCTTTATGCAGGAATGGAAAACTCCTTACGGCGTTCCCCCCTTCGACCAAATTAAAACTGAACATTATCTGCCTGCTTTCCAAGCGGGTATCAAACAGCAAGTTGCTGAAATCAAAGCTATTACTTCCAATAAACAGGCTCCAACTTTCGAAAATACCATTCTCGCTCTCGAAAACAGCGGCGCGCTGTTGAATAAGGTTTCCGGTGTCTTTTTCAATCTCACCGAATGTTGTAACAGTCCCGCAATGGAAGCCATCGCTGAAAAAGTCTTCCCGATGCTCTCTCAGCACAGCGACAACATCATGCTGAATGCTCAACTGTTCGAGCGCGTGAAGAAAGTGTATGAACAACGCAATTCCTTGGGCCTCAACGGTGAACAGATGCGTCTGTTGGAAGAAACTTACAAGGGATTTGTCCGCGGCGGCGCTAATGTGCCCGTTGAAAAACAGGCCCGCTTCCGTGAAATCAACGAAAAACTTTCCGTTCTCACCCTCAACTTCGGCAATAATGTGCTGAAAGCCACCAACAACTACAAGCTCGTGGTTGACGATGTGAAAGATCTTGCCGGCATGCCGCAAAGCCAACTCGACGCCGCTCTCGAAGCCGGCAACGCCGATCCCAAAACCAAAGGCAAATATGTTTTCACCGTTCATGTTCCCAGCATGGAACCCTTCCTGATGAACTGTCAAAACCGCCAACTCCGCCAGGAACTTTGGACCGCCTACTCAACCCGCTGCACCTCCGGCGAATTCGACAACAGCGAAATCATTAACCAAATCGCTAATTTGCGTTTGGAAAGAGCCAAAATCATGGGTTATCCGTCACATGCCGCCTTCGTTCTTTCCGACTGCATGGCCCAAACGCCCGAGGCCGTCGACAACCTCTTGATGCAGGTGTGGGAACCCGCTCTCAACAAAGCCAAACAGGAAGCTTACGAATATCAACGCCTTATGTTCGCCGACGGTATCAACGAAGCCCTTCAACCCTACGACTGGCGTTACTACAGCGAGCAACTTCGCAAAGCCAAATACGACCTCGACGACGATGTCATCCGTCCTTATTTCTCTCTCGAAAATGTCACCAACGGCATTTTTACCTGTTGTCAGAAACTTTATGGCATCACCTTCCGCCAAAATAAAGACATCCCCACTTATCATAAGGATGCCATCCCGTACGAAGTCGTTGAAAACGGACAAGTCATCGCTATCGTATATGTCGACTATTTCCCGCGCGACAGCAAACGCAGCGGCGCTTGGATGACCAATTTCCGTGAACAGGAAGTCAAGGACGGAAAGAACATCATCCCGATTGTGTCTCTCGTCTTCAACTTCACCAAGCCGACGGCCGACAAGCCATCGTTGCTCAATTTCGATGAAACTTCGACCTATTTCCATGAATTCGGCCACGGTTTGCACAGCATTTTCAGCAAATGTACCTACAGAAGTCTCTCTGGCACAAGCGTTTCTCGCGACTTTGTAGAGCTTCCCTCCCAATTCTTCGAACACTGGGCCTGCGAACCCGAAGTGATGCGCATGTATGCCAAACATTATAAAACGGGCGAAGTCATCCCCGACTCACTCATCGCAAAAATCTCAGCGTCATCAACTTACGGTCAGGGATTCATCAATACCGAACTCTTGGCAGCTTCCTTCCTCGACATGTTCTATTATAGCATTACCGAACCGCAGAACATCAATGTCGCTGAATTTGAAAAGAGTTCGTTGGAGAAAATCGGTTTGATTCCCGAAATCATTTCCCGTTATCGCAGCACCTATTTCCAACATGTTTTCACTACTGGTTATGATGCCGGTTACTACAGCTATACGTGGGCAGCCGTTCTCGATAACGATGCTTTTGAGCCCTTCAAACAAAACGGCGTCTTCGATTCGAAAACCGCTAAATCCTTCCGTACCAATATTTTGGAAAAAGGAAACACGGAAGATTCCATGGTCCTCTACAAGCGTTTCCGCGGTGCCGAACCCAGCATTGAACCTTTGTTGAAAAACCGCGGACTGAAGTAATTTTCGGTTAAAATCGGTTAAAATCGGTTAAACGGTTAAAAACGGTTAAAATCGGTTAAACGGTTTCCACCCTTCACCCATTCCACCATTCCACCATCATGATATCAGGAAAAGTTGCGCTCGTTACGGGCGGTACGCGCGGAATAGGCCGCGCCATAGTTGAAAAATTCGTCGCCAATGGCGCACATATTGTCTTAACCGGGCGTTCGGAACTGCCTGCCGATTTGGAAGAAAAACTCCGAGTCTGTGGCACTGAGTACCGCTTTGTCAAAGCTGATTCCGCTCTCGCTGCGGATGCGGAAATGGCGGTGAAAACCTGCATTGACGCTTTCGGCCGAGTGGACATATTGGTCAACAATGCGGGCATCACGCGCGACGGCTTGCTGATGCGTATGAGCGAGGCGGCTTGGGATGACGTGTTGAATGTGAATTTGAAGTCGGTATTCAATTACACCAAAGCAGTGCAGGGTGTGATGTTGCGGCAGCGTTGCGGCAGCATCATCAATATGAGTTCGGTGTCGGGTATTGGTGGCAATGCCGGTCAGGCCAACTATGCAGCCTCGAAGGCAGGCATCATCGGTTTCAGCAAATCGGTGGCGAAAGAGCTGGGTAGCAGGAATATACGTTGTAATGCCATTGCTCCGGGTTTCATTGAAACCGATATGACGGCAGGGCTTTCGGCCGAGGTGCGCGAGCAGATTGCGAAAACCATCGCGCTCAAGCGGATGGGCCGGCCGGAGGATATCGCTAACGTGGCCCTCTTCCTCGCCTCTGACATGGCGGCTTACGTTACAGGCCAGGTTGTGGTTTGCGACGGCGGAATGTGATGAGTTCGGTTAAACGTGGAAACGTGGAAACGGTTAAGTTTTTCGCGGATTTGTAAAGACGCGGGTGATTCAATTAATAATTAATAATTAGTACTGTTGCGATATTTATTTTGAAGATAAAGAAATAAAAGCGTCAGC
>JAKSME010000113.1 GCA_024400785.1 Bacteroidales bacterium | reverse complement strand
GTTCACACATTGGAAGTCAAGAATCCCGCAGGCCGCATCATTGGAAACGGTGAGGTCGGCGACAGGATTGGGTTTGATGGCTACGGTTACGGTGTCGCTGCGCGTGCAGGAGAGCGTCCAGTCGGCATTCATGCTGGAGATGGTAACGTCGTACGTTCCCGCGGTGTTCACGGTGATTCGGTCGACATCGGTTTCTCCCGTGCTCCAGGTGATGGTGGAGGGCATCGGTGCGTTGTAACCCGTTGTCAATGTGGCCGTTTCACCCTGGCAGATGCCGAGATCGTTGCCCAAATTGGGCTCCGGTGTGCGAACAACGGTAATGGGGAAAACGGTATCGTACTGGCAACCGAATTCGTCTACCAAAACTGCGTTGTAACTCATTGTACCGGCGCTGTCGGGGGCAATGTGCAGACCGTTGGCTCCGGGACCGGTCAGATACGTGGTGTCGACATTGACATTATAGCTCCAGTTCTGCGGCAGCAATGCCGGGTCAAGCGCCATTTCCCACTCCACAATGTACCCGTTGTCGTTGGTCCAGAGGTCTTCCACTTGGATGTACCAATTCCCGTTGAGGGGGCAGTTGATCATGTTGCTGAAAGGTTGGAAGGGATGATAAATCTGTGTCATGTTGGCCACGTTGCTGGAGTCAATGCAGTAAGAGGAGGTGCTGCCCGGATCCCAGTTGGGGTTGTACTGACTGTGGATGTTGCCGGGTTCGAAGCAGTAGCTGTAGGTGGTCGGAGCGTATTGGTAGCCGAGAGTGGTGTTGTTCGACCAGATGTAGTTCCACGGCACGCCCATCGGGTTGAGGGACGAGTCGCAGCTTACGGTTTCGTAGCGGCGGTTGGCCAGCCCGAGGTTGGTACGGAAATAGGTGTGGGAGATGCCGCCCCACCCGTCGTTTTGATAGTCGGGAACAATTTTGCAGGTGTTGCCGCTCGGACAAACCAGTGAGATTCTAATATCCTCAATAGCAGAATGTTCCATCTTGATTCTTACATACAGAATGTCGTTGGCTGAGGTGATTTGTGCCCCGGGTTGGAAATTGGTGAAGTTGACATACGAGCGGTAGTAGTTGCCATACGGAGCGCAACTGATGCCGTCGGGCAGAAATACGGTGTCATTCACGCGCAGCGAGGCCGACTGTTGGCTGCTAATGGGCGTGAGCTGCACGATGGAAAGTGAGTCGTATCCGACACTCAGGTCGATCTCATCGGTCGAGCACATGTCGGGTAGGGGAGTGACACCGACGAACGGATTCATAGAGGTGCGAACGCGAAAGGTGACCGGTGTGAGCGACGGACAGTGACTCTGGTCGGTGGCGGAAATCGCAACGCTATATCCGCGCCCAGAGGTGAAAACGTGGTCAAGGACATTGCCCCCCAAAGTGTCAAAAATGCTGACGTCCAAGTCCCATTCAAAGGTGGTCAGACTGTCACTCTGATGATAACTGAAATCATTGTCGGGATAGTCGCAGTAGGTGGCAATGTGTACGGGCTCGCCGGGGCAGAGGTCGATATAGTAGTAACCGTCTGTGTCGCGCTGCGGAATGTGTGACGAGTTGACAGAGTCAAGCAAGACCGTGACGCGCTGGCAGGGTGCCATGCAGGTGGAATGAATGGTAAACCCCTCACTGACAGTGCTTCCGTCGGACTTGAAGCGAATAGTGAGCGCGCCGGTGGCGTTCTGTATCGTGGCGGCAAAGCGAAACGTGCCCAGCGAATCATAATTGCTGTTGTTGAACCAGTGCAGCAGCGTGCCATTCACATTGGCTCCATCGTATATGAAAAGCGTATCGCTTTCATCCACATCCAAAGACTGGATTTCCAACATCACACATCCGTTGTTCGGATCGTTGGAATAGATAGTGAGTGTTTGGTCAATATTTGTGGCGTAAAAGTTTCCCGCACCACCATTATCGTAAATATAAAGGTCACAACTGTTGATGGAACTTTGCTGTCCCATGTTAATTGACATTTGCGCTATGGCTAATGTGCTTATACAGAACAAAATGATAAGGGATAAAATTTTTTTCATAAGTGAAAAACAAGAGGGAATAATTCTGTTCGTTAGAAGAAAACACGCGGCAAAGTTACGAATTTTATGGTCTAATTTGTCAAATGATAGTAAAATTTAGGTAACTGTTTAGGAGTCGCTTCCGCCTTGGAGGGCGCACGCTCGGTAGAATGGTGCTGATGATTCGGTTAAACGTGAAAACGGTTAAGTATAATGCACAATGCACAATGGGGAATGCATAATGGGGATGCAGAAACGCCGCATTTCTGCGGCGTTTCATTTATACTTTATCAGAATGTGAACTATATCACGAGGCTGAATTGAAGCTTCCCTGTCTCCTTTTCATCCATAATTTTGCCGCCAGCGTGTTTAGCAGTATAATCTAAATTGAGCCAATATTTACCATCGAATTTGTAATATTCAAATCCGCTTGGATATAATTTATTCATGATACTGAATATTTCTGACCAATCTCTTTGTTCAATGGGCAGCATTGAATATAGATGGCGCTCTGTCGCAAATATTACGCTTTTACCTCCGATGGCCTTAATGCAGGCACTTAATAAGATAGTATGATCATCACAGTCGCCCGTGAATTTGGCTTTATCTTGACCTTTATGCGCTTCTTTGTATGCTAGAATAGTTTCGCTCGCTTTAGCATAGTAGTCGGACATATCATTGGGGTCATTAACATAGTTCCAATTTCTGTTGATAGAATCGCAAATGGCAAGAGCGTGAATGATGATACGTATTTCTTGGGGCTCTTTCTCCGCATATTGTGCAAATCTTTGAGACAATGTGCAGTTGTTCGCAAATTGTTTGACGTCGGTGGCACGATAATCGATGGCATCTTTAATTGCCCTTTTATCTTTTGTAAAACCAATATCCCCGATTTTTATTGTTCCTTGAGGAATGACTTTGTCGTCAGAAGTATGCCTGATGTCATAAACAAAAGCAACATAGTCTTTGTATACTTCCTTAAACCCATATCCATGGTCTTTGAAAGTGCCAACAGTAAGAATGATGGCTAATACGATTGCAGCACTCAACAAAAGCCAACGCGTTAAATCAACCAAGAGTCCCACAATTACGTAGACAACAATAAATTCAAGAATTCTATCCAGCGAAAATACCCAGTCCAAATCTGGAATCACATTCATTATCCAAGCAAAGAGTGGAAGGACGATGATGAACGAGCAGAACCAATCAAAAACATTTCCTAAGAAAGACTCATCATCGTCAGCAATGTCGGTTTCTCCAAACTCAAAATGAGTATGACAATTGGGACATTCAAATTTAATATGTTTGTCCGCCGGAATATTCATTTTTTTGCCGCAATTGGGACAAATTACTAAGGTTTTGTTTTCTTCTTCCATATATTTTCAAATTTCTAACTTTCCACTCTCCACTTTCAACTTACATAAATGCTCTGAGAATGTCCAGCCCGTTGGCGTAAATCAACAGCAATAACAGCAAGATGAAACCAATAGTATTGGCGTAACCGAGGAATTTGTCGCTGGGTTTGCGGCGGGTGATCATTTCAACCAAGATGAAAAGGAAATAACCGCCGTCCAAGGCAGGAATGGGCAGGAAGTTCATGAAAGCCAAGATGATTGCCAAGAAAGCTGTCATGTTCCAGAAGATTTGCCAATCCCATGTTTTGGGGAAAATGCTGCCGATGGTTCCGAAACCGCCGATCTGGGTGGCACCTTCTTTGGTGAAAACAAGTTTGAACTGCTTCACATAGTCGCCCAAAGTGGAGAAACCGCGGGAAATGCCCTTGGGCACGGATTCGCCTAAGCCATAGTCGATATGCTTGGTTTCATAGAGAACTGCGGGTGTTTTTGGGAAAACGCCGATCTTGCCTTCGTCGGTCAGCTGAACGAAAAGGGTGCTGTCGCCCACGCCCTCGCGACGATAGGTGATGGCCACCTTCTCGCCTTTGTGCTTGGTGAATTCTTTCTGATAATCGTAGAAAGAGGTGAGACACTGGTTGTTGAACGCTACCAAGCGGTCGTTTTTCTTCAAACCGATTTTCGATGCCGGAGAGTCTTTCAGAATGGAGTCGACAATGAACGGAACTTCAAACTGGCAGAAGTATTGCTCCGACTTTTCGGAACCGATGAGCCGTTGCGCGAATTTGGAATCGAGATAGACAGTAACATCTTCTGTTCCAATTGTTTGGCATGGTACTTGTCCTTCTTTCAAAAGGGAGTCGTTGGTTTCAGCAGAGGCTGTTTTGTTGCGTCTTACCAACACACGTTGCGCTCCGTCGATGAGTACGGAACCGGTGATGTCGCCGGTGCGTTCGGGCGTCTCACCGTCAATGTTGAGGATTTTGTCTCCATTTTGGAAACCGGCTTGCTGGGCTACCTCGGAAAAGTGCATGCCGTATTCGGCTTCGCTGACGGGAATGTAATCCTCACCCCAGGTGAACAGGATGACGACGTACAGCACGAGCGCGGTAAGAAAGTTTACGAGCACACCGCCCAAAATGATGAACAGACGCTGCCACGCGGGTTTGCAACGGAACTCCCACGGATGCGGTTCCGCCGGCAATTCTCCCGGTTTGGTGGTCTCGTCAACCATGCCGTTGATGTCGCAGTAACCGCCCAGCGGCAACCAGCCAATGCCCCATTCCGTCGTCTCTTCGTATCTGCGCCAGTCGTCCTCAGGCAATTTGTCGGTGTCAATCCTTACCTGCTGCTCCTTGCCCCTCGCATCCAAAATCGGATTTCCCTCTTCATCTTTCAAAACCTCAAACATCGACTGGTTCTTGGCAAAAAACTTGACCTTCATTTTCCCATTGATTTTCTTGAATTTAACAATGGAAAACCAAGGATTGAAAAACATGTAGAATTTATCAACGCGGGTGTGGAAGATGCGCGCAAAACAGAAATGACCGAGTTCGTGTGTGATAACTAAAAAACTTAAACACGCAATAAGTCCGATGATTTGTGTGGTGATACCCATAAATTATTGATTACTAAATGATTGTAGAATTGATTGTTTTGTTTCTTTATCGATGGAAAGATATTCTTCAACGGAGGTTGGAACGCAGAAGCTGGCTTTGGCAAGCGCGTTTTCAATAAGGCGGGGAATGTCGTAAAACCCGATACGGTCGCGCAGGAATAGCCCCACCGCCGCCTCGTTGGCCGCATTCAAAACGCACGGCATACAGCCGCCGCGCCGAGAGGCCTCGTATGCTAACGGCAAACACGGAAAAGTCTCCAAATCAGGTTCTTCGAAAGTTAATGCCCCCTGCTCCACTAAGTTGAGACGCGGGAAATTACTGCACTTGCGCTCAGGATAGGTGAGGGCATACTGTATCGGTAACTTCATGTCGGGCAAACCAAGTTGCGCCTTCACCGAACCGTCTTCAAACTCCACCAAAGAGTGTACGATGGACTGCGGATGCACCACCACATCAATCTTCTCCAACGGAACTCCGAACAGCCACTTGGCCTCAATCACCTCCAACCCTTTGTTCATCAAAGTCGCACTGTCGATGGTAATCTTGCTGCCCATCGACCAGTTCGGGTGCTTGAGCGCCTGCTCTTTTGTAACTGTTTGTAAATCACATCTCTTCTTCCCTCTAAACGGCCCGCCAGACGCCGTGATGATCAAGCGCGAAATGGGATTGTGAAACTCGCCCGCCAAAGATTGGAAAATGGCTGAATGCTCCGAGTCCACTGGGTACAGGTTGACCCCGTTCTCGTATGCCGTGCGCGTCATCAACTCGCCAGCCACCACCAAGGTCTCTTTGTTGGCTAACGCAATCTGCTTGCCACTTTCAATGGCTTTGTATATCGGGGAAAGCCCCGCCACTCCGACAATCGCCGACAAAACCATGTCGACACAGCCCATCTGAACCACGTCGTTCAATGCCTTTTCGCCTGCGTAAACCTTGATGTCATCGTCCCAAAGCGCCTCTTTCACATATTCCAACTTCCCCTCCTCGCCGATGACAACGACGTTGGGAAGAAACTCTTTCGCTTGCTGTATCAATAAGTCGGCATTGGAGAAGGCGGTAAGAACTTCTATCTGAAGAAGTTCCGGAAATTGCCGCGCTACTTCCAAGGCCTGCGTGCCAATGGAGCCAGTTGAACCCAGTAATGCGATTCTTTTCTTTTCTGCCACGTGTTAATTATTTAAAAATCACTATTTTACAATTTTGCAAAATAGGTGGCAAATGTACACTTATTTTTTGAATTTCTTTACAAAACTAGGCCCTCGTGGGGAAATATTTTTCAAAATCAGGATACGACTTTTTTACACTATGGCAGCCCGAAATATGGAGGTTGAAACGTGTGGACAGCAATGTGAGAAACATGACGATTCGGTGGTCGTTGTGTGCATCAAAATGAAGCGTCTCGCTCTCGCTATCTTCTTGATTTATAAATATTTCCAAAGTATCGTTTCCAGAAACTTCCACCTTCGTGAAATGTCTCAGGACTTCGCTCAATAGGTCCAAACGGCGGGATTCCTTGCTGTTGAGCGAAGCCAGTCCGTGCAGTGTCGCCCGTCGTCCACAAAGTAGCGCGGTTGCTGCCAGCACAGGCGCCAGGTCGGGATGGGCCGTCAGGTCGAAT
>JAKSME010000112.1 GCA_024400785.1 Bacteroidales bacterium | reverse complement strand
GCTCGGTCTCGGCAAGTTGGTAGAGTTCGTTCCACTGTCAGGGTTGGCCGGCATTTTGATTACCGTCGGTATCGGCATCATCGATTTCAAGGGATTCAAAGACCTGTTGAAGATTCCGAAGGCCGATGCAGTGGTGCTGATTACTGTGCTGGTACTCACCGTGTTCGTCGATTTGTTGATTGCTGTCGGCATCGGAATGATTATCGCTTGTGTGCTGTTTATGAAGCGTGCCAGCGACTTGGTCGAAGGGGCCTATCATTCCGACCAAATGACGGAATTTGACAAAGAGATTCCTTGGGAAGATGAAAAGGTATTAACGGACGAGGTTCGTCAACATATTTATATCCAGCGACTTAACGGACCGATTTTCTTTGGCTCCATCACCCGTTTCCAGGAAGTGATGCATGGTATTCCCAGCGATGCCAGGGTGGTAATTATTAGAATGCGCCTGGTGTCATTCATGGACCAGTCGGGACTTTACGCCATGGAAACGGCTATCAAGGATCTGCAGGCCAACGGTGTCACCGTTTTGATGACCATCATCCAGCCGCAGCCGATGTATATGCTTACCAAAATGAAGGTGATTCCCAATGTCGTCCCGCAGGAACTCACCTTTGAAACCTTTGAAGATTGCGGCCATTTTTTGAGTCAGAATCTTAAGAAAATTTGTGAATAATGGAGTGGAAACTTTGGAAAAATATTAAGAAAAAACTTAAAGAGGAAAAGAGAAGCGCTGAAGGACAGCCCAAAACCACGCGCGACATCATACGTCAGCAGCAGACCTGGGTGGGGTGGCTGATTTTCTTCGTACTCACTTCTATCATGGCCTTCCCTCTCACTGTTTTGATTCATCGTGTGGTGCCGCAAACGGGCTGGTTTCTACCGGTCGTCGTGCAACTCATCGTTTCCGGTGGACTCTTGATTCTTTTTAGAATTTTCAAATTCACCGTTTGGACGATTATCGCCCTCGTTTTGGCAGGATTAGGCATCAGCACCGCTATTGGAAAGTATACTTATAAGGATGTTGGCTATGATTATCTTGGATTTTTGTACAATATTTCCAATGAAAAGAAGAGTTTGAGCGATGTTTTCTCACAACGTCCGTTCCCGCGGTATCGAGAATTTTTGAAAGCGTCTCACTTCACTCCCAAAGTACGTCAGTATTCGTTGAAGGCGGCCACCAAGAATTTTTCTAAATATAAGAAAGACGATTTGTGGAATTACGTCCAGTATTTCTCTATCTTTAAGGAAATTAACGACCAATGGCAGTATGTGAGCGACCCGACTCACCGTGATTATATCGCTCCGGCCGAAGAATCATTGGAAACTTTCTGTGGAGATTGCGACGACTATTCCGTTGCCGTGGCGGCGTGCATAACTTCTGTCGGCGGCACGGTTCGCTTGGTGCGTACCCAAACTCATGTTTATCCTGAATTGAAAATTGAAGATCCAAAGGATTTTGATAGAATTAAAAATCTGATTCGCAAGAAGTTATTTAAAAAAGAGGTGAAAAAGAAAAAGATATATTACCATAAAGATGGTTATGGCGATATTTGGATCAACCTCGATTATACTGCCAAATATCCAGGTGGAAAATTTCTCCGCGATGATTTTGTTTCTGTTCTTGAAATTCCCTAATTAACTGATATAGATATATTTATGCAGAAGGTGTTATTCGTTTGTTTGGGAAATATCTGTCGTAGTCCGATGGCGGAATTTGTGATGAAAAAGCTGGTGTCGGATGCGAAACTGACGCATGAGTTTGAGATTGCGTCTGCGGCCACTTCTACAGAGGAGGTCGGCAATCCGGTGTATCCGCCGGCGAAGCGCAAACTGGCAGAAAACGGCATCGGTTGCGCCGGCAAAACCGCTCGCCAAATGACCCGCGCCGATTATGAATACTATGACCACATTATCGCGATGGACCACTCCAACCTGCGCCACATCAACCACATCATCGGTAGCGATGACCGTGGCAAAGTGTCATTGTTGATGGACCACACGCCACACCCGCACGATGTCGCCGACCCGTGGTACACGGGCAACTTCGATGCCACTTGGAAAGATGTGACCGAGGGCTGTTCCGCTTTGTTAGAAGAATTGAAAAATATTAACCAATAGAAACTATTACATCGAAAACAATATTTATTCAGATGAAAAAAATCTTATTATCGTTGATTTTGGGCTGCGTACTTCCGCTTGCCATTTTTGCAGAAGGAATTCCTGCAGAAAGACTTATTCAATTGGGTACTAACGCGTTCCAGCAGCGCGCTCACCAACCGGCCACTGTTAAAACCGTAGACTTTTTGGTGGAAGAAGGCGACACGCTCGTCGCCATCTTGAATTTCCAAAACGGAGGTTTCATCATCATGGCAGCCGATGACGCTTTCGCTCCGGTAATCGGTTATTCTATCGAAAACGATTTTCCGTTGCAAAATTCCGCCCCGGCCGCCCTTTATTGGGTGAATGGCTATAAAAATATGGTCGCCCAAGTGAAAAAACAGCATCTGACAGCTACTGAGGATGTTGCGCGCCAATGGAGCGAGTTGGAAACTCCCATGACCCGCGGAAATCGCAGCGTGGTCGTTCCCGCTTTGGTATCTGCAACTTGGAATCAGTCTCAATATTACAACGATTTATGTCCCGTTGACGCGGATTCCCCTTATGGTTATGGCGGCCGTGTGCCATGTGGCTGTGTCGCTCTCGCCATGGCCATGGTCATCCATTATTACCGCTATCCCGCCACCGGTCAGGGCAGCCACAGTTATATTTCCAGGTATGGTTACCATAGTGTGAATTATGGCCAACAGACTTATAACTACAATGTTATGCCTTACGTGGTGAATAAGAGAAACAACGATGTGGCCAAGTTGATTTATCATTGCGGCATCGCCGTGGAAATGGGTTACGATCCGGAAGGCTCCGGTGCGCAAACGGAAGATACCCGCTATGGTTTGGTGAACTATTACAAGTACGACGATGAAGCCGAACACGTGAACCGCAGCGGCGGCTGGTGGGGCGGCAACGGTTACGATGACGCCGGTTGGATAAACCTGCTGAAAGGCGACTTGGATAACCATTGGCCCATTATCTATTCCGGATATAGCGAAGAGGGCGGGCACGCCTTCTTGTGCGACGGCTATGATTCTGACAACAATTTCCATTTCAACTTCGGTTGGGGCGGCTCAAACAATGGTTATTACACCGTGGCAAGCAATAATGATAATGCGGTTGGCGGTTTTTCATCTTATCAGGACATTGTCCATAAAATTCATCCACCAATGGATAACTATCCCGTTTATTGTCAGAATGTTGTTGTTAATGCTTCCGCTGGTTCTTTGGAAGATGGAAGTGCGCATCTAGATTATCAAAACAACACCAATTGTACTTACATCATTCGTCCGGAACACGGAAAATCGGTTACGATGACACTTGTAACGCTTGATATTGAGGAAGATCACGATTTCTTGCGCATTTATGACGGGGATCCGAACAATGGTGGCAATTTGTTGAAAGAATATACTGGAAATACTTTCAACCCATCTGAAAGCGTGTATAGCGCCACCGGCGTCGCCTATCTCGTTTTCACCTCCGATGGCGCTGGTACGGCTTCCGGTTGGCGTTTGCGTTTTACAGCCAAAAGATATGTCGTCTGCAATACCACCACCAACCTGACCGATATCAGTGGCACAGTTACCGACGGCAGCAATGATGAAAATTATGCCTGGGATGCCAATTGCTCTTGGAATATCACTCCTTCCAATGCCACTTCTGTTACTTTGCATTTCACTCAATTCGATTTCAGCAATGAGGATTGTGTAACCGTTTACAACGGAACGGATGTGAGTACAGCCGGTGTCCTTTGGGAGTTCACCGGAAACAATCCTCCGGCTAACATCGTGAGCAACACGGGAAAAATGAAGATTGTCATGACCAGCGACAACTATGTTGAGCGCGCAGGTTTCTCCGCCAACTGGACTTCTAACGGCTATGAAGATCCCGAAGACCCGGAAACTAGCGTGGAAAACCATGACGAACTCTATTTCGAAATCTATCCCAACCCCGCCAACGACAAGTTGAATGTGGTGATTCCTGACGTTTTACGTGATGCACAATTGCGTATTACCGATATGAACGGCCGTGTTATTATGATGAAAAATGTTTCTGAAATCGGTTTGGAAGGCCAAATCAGCACCTCAGAACTCGCTACCGGAGTGTATATGATTACCCTTTCCAATGCTTCGGAAATTTTTACTAAAAAATTGATTATCAATAGATAATGAAAGATATCAATCGCTGGTTACTACCGATTACCACCTTTTTATTGGGGGCGGCCATCATGTTGTTTGTGGCCAAAAAACTTTATACCCATCGATATGAAGATTCGGATGGAAAGCAGCGATTTGATGAGGTTTTGTCGTACATCGATCGTTACTATTGTGATTCTGTGAGCGAGGAAAAATTGTTTGCGGGCGCCATCCAAGGTATGTTGCAGACTTTGGACCCGCACTCGGTTTATGCCACAGCAGAGGAAAACAAAGAGTTTATGGAGTCGATGCAGGGCGGTTTTGAGGGCGTCGGCATCCAGTTCAACATTATGAACGACACGGTGATGGTCATCGGTGTTGTTGCGGGAGGACCGTCTGAAAAAGCGGGAATCATGGCTGGTGATAGAATCGTGAGTGTGAACGGTGAAATTATTGCTGGCGTGCATGTTAGCCAAGACTATGTTTACAAAACCCTCCGTGGTAAGAAAGGTACGAAGGTGGTCATCGGCATCCAACGCCCCACCACGCACGAATTTCGCAAGTTCTCTGTAATCCGCGACAAAATCAGCACCAACACCCTCGATGTCGCTTACATGGTCAACGACCATGTGGGTTATGTGAAATTGAACCAATTCGGTGAAAATACGTTTTTTGAATTTTATACCGCGGTCGCCACGCTCAAAAATTCCGGCATGACCTCCATGATTCTTGACTTGCGCGGCAATGGCGGCGGTTACTTGGACGCCGCTGTCAAGATTTGTGACGCACTGCTTCCGAAAGACGACCTGATTGTGTATACCGAAGGTCGTCGCTTGAAAACCGAAAAGATTTTTGCTACGAAGCAGGGGCTTTTCGAAAAAGGCAAAGTGGTGGTGCTTATCGATGAGTTCAGCGCATCTGCGAGCGAAATTGTGGCCGGTGCCGTTCAAGACAACGACCGTGGCTACATCGTCGGCCGTCGCTCCTTCGGTAAGGGCTTGGTACAGCAGCAGTTCGAACTGGCGGGAGGCTCTTCCCTCCGCCTCACCGTCGCCCGTTATCATACTCCCAGCGGCCGTTGCATCCAACGTAACTACTCCGACGGCACTGAAGACTACTACGAAGACCTCCTCCGTAGATACGAAAATGGAGAAATGGACAGCGAAGACAGCATCAAACTCGATAAGTCGCTCCGTTATACCACCAAGAAAGGACGAGTGGTTTACGGCGGCGGCGGAATCATGCCCGATTACTTCGTGCCCGTTGACAGAGATTCTAACACATTGTCATTCAATGAAATATTTAATTCCGGATTGGTAACGGAATTCGCTTTCAATTACTCAACACAGCATAAACAGCAACTGATGAAGGAATTTCCAACTGCCAAAAGCTTTGTTGCAAAGATGGAAATTTCTGGCGCTGTAGTCGCAGACTTTATATCTTTCTACCAAAAGAAAAGGGGAAACATTTCTTTGAATGATGCTTCTCGAAATGAATTGAAATTGTGGTTGAAAGCTCTGATTGGTAGGAATTTATTTCAAGAAGAAGGCTTCTATCCTGTAATCAATCAAAGCGATAAAACCGTTAAAAAAGCATTGGAAGTGATTCGTTAATCTGACCGCAGGTCATTTTTGCCGTCACGGTCACACCCAAAACACCGTGGAAGTTGGCATTTTGTCCCGTTAAGAAAAGATTGGGGATGGGTGTTTTGGCTGGAATCATTGTCGTCATTAAGTGACTGAAGTCTTTGCAAATTCCGTATGCGCTACCTTCAAAAGTTCCCGTATAGTTTTGGTAGGAGAGGGGAGTCGAGGTGTAAATTTTTTCAATATTTCCTTGAATTTCAGGAATATACGGAATGACTTGTTGGATGGATTTTTCTGCCATTTTTTGTTTGAAAGTTTCATATTCCTCCCCTCGTCGCATCGGTTGAGTTCCGTACCAACGTGCCACCTCCGACCAATCCATCGGCATAAACAGGTCAATGTTGCGCGTGAATTTGCTGCCTTCTTCGGGTACGGCAAAATGTACTCCGATGCTGCTGGTTCCGTCTACAACGGGTTCGTCGCTTACGCGCCAAAGTTGCGGGCGATTATGGATGAATAGGTTGCGGTTGCGATAAGGAACTGTATTTTCTTTCAGTAACAGTTGTACGGTGAAAATACCGAAACTATTTTGTAAATTGCTGATACGTTGTTGATAACGTTTTCTCAGACAGCCTTCCGGAAGTAGCGGAAATAGGGCGTTGGGGTGGATGTCGGAAACGACGAGTGCGCAAGGAATTTCTTCTTCCCCGTTAATAATGACGTGTGTAAGTCGCTCGTTTTCAGAGCGAAAACCGGTAACGCGGGCGTGAGTGCGTACTTCGCCGCCATGAGCGCGGATGCCATCGGCCAAAGTGTCTGCAATCTGCTGCCCGCCGCCGCGTAAACGCCACGCACTTTGAATGAAGGTTCCGTTGATTTGTGAAAAAATGTATAATGGCAGTGAATCCACCCGAAGGTCCATCTTTAACGAGGTGGCAGAAAGTACGTTACGTAATTTTTCGTT
>JAKSME010000111.1 GCA_024400785.1 Bacteroidales bacterium | reverse complement strand
AAGGGGTTGCCAACGGCGAGAACCCACTCTCCGATGCGCACGTCGTCGGAGTTGGCGAAGGTCAACATCGGCAAATCCGCACACTCGATTTTTATCAGCGCGAGATCGGTTTGCGGGTCGGTACCGACAACCGTGGCTTTGAACTCACGTTTGTCGTTAAGCGTGACCGTGATGTCCTCAGCATTTTCAACCACATGATTATTGGTAACAATGTATCCATCAGAAGTAATGATGACGCCAGAGCCAGCGCCCATAACTTCCTGTTCGTAGCCACCGAAGGGTGTGGAAAAATTGAAAAAATCATCCCAAAAACTTCCACTGAAGAAGTCTTCCCACACGGAAGTTCTATACATAAAAGTTGTTTTAATATGAACAACAGCATGTACCGACTGCTCGGCAGCGGCGGTCAGATCAACGTAATGGCGTTGGGGTTGTTGTGCCGAAATACCAGTTCCAAGAGAGCACAAAATGCTAATAAATAGCAACTTAGCAAAAACAATTTTTTTCATAAGGCATCATTTTTTTAACATGGGCTAATAAAAAACAATCACAAAACGAAAATGTTCACTAAAAATTATTTTTTTTTGAAAAAAATGTACTGAAGTTGAAAAAAATATTTGTACTTTTGCCGCCCGAAAATATGTCTAACTAAAATCAATTTAAAATGTACGCAATTGTAGAAATAGCAGGGCAACAATTTAAGATTGAAAAAGACCGCAAGGTCTATGTTCATCGCCTCAAAGCTGAAGAAGGTTCCGAAGTAAAATTCGACCGCGTGATGTTAGTAGACAACGACGGTTCTGTCAAAGTGGGCACTCCCACCGTCGCTGGTGCAGAAGTTTCTGCCACTGTCTTGAAACATCTCAAAGGTGAAAAAGTTCTCGTTTTCAAGAAAAAGAGAAGAAAAGGTTATCAGACGTTGAATGGTCATCGTCAGTATCTGACAGAAATTCAGATCAACAACATCATTGGATAATTTATCACGGATTAAGTAACAAAAAAAATAATTCATTATGGCTCATAAAAAAGGTGTCGGTAGTACCCAGAACGGTCGTGAATCCGAAAGCAAACGTTTAGGTATCAAAATTTTTGGCGGTCAAGTCTGCAAGGCTGGTAACATCCTCGTTCGCCAAAGAGGTACGGTCCACAATCCTGGTAGAAATGTCGGTATGGGCAAAGACCATACGATTTATTCTCTCATTGACGGTACCGTTGAATTCAAGAAAAGAATGGGTGGAAAATCCTTCATTTCCGTTATTCCGATGGAAGAAGGCGCGCAAGCATAATTTCCAACACTCTTCCCATAAACGAAAGCCGCTTCAATTCATTGAGGCGGCTTTGTTATTTTAGTACAAAACGCTCGGCCGCATTCTTCCCCAGTTAGAAGGTTTGACGCCCGCGTCAAAAATCGTGGCGTCCAACTGAATGTTTTCGCGATTGAGAACAAGATGACGGATGAAACCATCAACAGTTTCCACTTCATGATTCATAATGCCCGCTACTTCGTGTCCAAGGCCTTCATAACGGCGGGCGCAGTAGGGGTAATCGAACTTTTCGAAACGTTTCACCAGCGCGTTTGCACCAAAGAATCCGAGATTGAAGAAGCGAATTGACTTGTAAGTCACCAATCTGTCGTTGATACCGTGGAAAAACAAGGTGGGCGCGGGTGATTCTTTGTACTTGACTGCTCCGTGACGGGAGAAAATGGCACCGGCGAACGGAATGACACCGGCGAAATGGAAATCGGCAGGCAAATTCTGGGCAAGAGCGGTGCGGTTGCATAATTCGTAGTCGCCTTGCAACACAGTGATGGCCCCTGCGCTGCTGCCACACAGCACAATCTTATCAGCATCAAATCCAAAGTCTTGAGCGTTTTGCACCAAATATTCAGTCGCGGAAAAAAGGTCTTCCACCGCAATGGCAATGGCCTTTTCCAATGAGCCGATGGCATGAACACCCTTCATATTGGCCCCCTTCAAACCGAGTCGATAATCAATGCTTACAAATGTGTATCCCCGGTCATTCAGTTGTTTGGCAAATTTCACATACTCTTCAGCATCGCGCTGACCTGTAATAAAACCGCCACCGAAGACAAAAAGGACACAGCAATGGTTGTTTTCGGCTGTAGGCTTATACACATCCAAATAGAGGCTACAAGTATCACGGTCGGCGAACTTGTAAGTAGCTTGTGCATAAGATATTGGCAACCACATGCTAAAGCACAACATCATGTTCAAAAGAACAATAAAACGAGAACTGAATGACTTTTTAGAATTCATCGGGAACCTGCATTTTTTTATAAACCTTATCACCGCGGCGCACAACGGTCGTTGTGGCGATGGAACAGACGTCGCCCTTCTTAACTCCAGGCACGGGTTCCAATTCCAGGCGGACTTCCTCCACCACGGTTTCATAGACACCAGTAGTCGGGCCTTCGATAACGATGGTATCACCGACAGAGAACTCACCACTTTCCAGCGTTATTTCAGCGACATTGAGTTTTCCGAAGAAGTTGGTAATCTTACCGATATGTTCGCGCACAGTGGTGGCGTGCGAGCCGTAGCGTTCAGACCATTCGCCCATGGTGCGGCCCAAGTAATAGCCATCCCAAAAACCGCGGTTGAAAACGGTGCGCAACCGCTCCATCCAGCCCTCAATTTTATCTGTAGAGAAGGTCCCGTCTTCAACGGCCTGCACCGCTTCATGGTAACATTCCGTGGTCACTTTCACATAGTCGGCCGACCGCCCCCTGCCCTCAATCTTCAAAATACTCACTCCCGCCTTCATCATTTTATCGATGAAACCAATGGTACACAAGTCTTTAGGCGACATGATATACTTATTCTCAACGGCGAGTTCTAGATCGGTTTCGATATCTTTGACGATATAGCCACGGCGGCAGGGCTGGATGCAGGCACCACGGTTGGCGGGATAGTTATAGTTGTCGAGACTGAGGTAACACTTTCCCGACACGGCCATACAGAGTGCGCCGTGGACAAACATTTCCACTCGCACCAATTCGCCTCGTGGCCCGCGGATATCATCTTCGTGAATTTGGCGTATGATGTCAGCCGCCTGTGCCAGAGCCACTTCGCGCCCCAGCACCACCACATCGGCGAACTGTGCGTAAAAGCGAACCGCCCCGATATTAGTGATATTGCACTGCGTGGACATGTGAATCTCCAGTCCGATTTTCCGGCCATAGGTAATCACCGCCAGGTCGGAAGCGATAATGGCGGAAACGCCGCATTCCTTCGCAAAATCCAGCAATTCATGCACATCGTCTATTTCATGGTTATAGATGATGGTATTAACTGTAAGATAAGACTTTACGTTATGTTCGCGACAAATATCGGTAATATTTTGCAAGTCGTCAAGCGTAAAATTGGCGGCTGAGCGCGAACGCATGTTCATCTTACCGACACCGAAATAGACGGAACCGGCGCCGGCTTGGATGGCGGCGGAAAGTGACTCGTATGAGCCGACTGGGGACATGATTTCTACCATAGAAACGGAAGTTTTAATTACGCGCGGCCCAAGTGAGAGAAACCACGCCAAATGGTGACCAAATCGGTTTTAACAGTATAGTCACGAGCGTAAAGCCGGTCGGAAGTTGCCAACATATCTTCTGAAAATTGGTAATTCTTGAAGGCATCCGTGGGATGAAGGACTCCCGGTTTCAGCTGTGCCAAAGCACCGTCAGAATAAGAATTAGACATTCCCACCCAACTTTTCTTTCCCGACAAAACCTGGAAAATATTTCTGATAAAACCGTTTTTTTGCTTTACGAACCAAATATCGACAACAAAAAACAATAGCAGGAGCAAAGAACTTACAATGTCAAAAATGCGTTTGCAGATGCGATTCCGTTTTTGTGTAATTACATGAACGTCAAGAGTATATGATGTTTCTGTAGAAAAAATCGAACTACTGCCGATAACTGCCACACTGTCTTCGGGAGCGATTTTGAACTCCAGCTGCGAGGATTGGAGTTGGCACATCTGGTCGATGATTTGTTCGGAAGACAAATCGCGTGAGCAGAAGATAACCTCATTGACGCGGTAAAGCGTCAGCAGGTCTTGGATTTGCGATATTCTGCCAATAATGCGGTTATCGTTGGTAGGGGCTTCCCGGATGGTGACAATTCCCCAAAAGTCACATTTATTGTCCATCATTCTGACGATACTGAGGACGCGTGAGGCCTCATCCACATCACCGACAACAACGACGCGGCGGGTGGCGGTTTGATCGGGTCCTCCAAACTTTTTTGGCAAGCGTTTTGCGATGGCTCTCAGCAAGTTAACAGAGATAAGCGACCACATGGCGCCCAACAGCAACACGGCGCGGGAGAAGCGCAGGGTTTCGGGCAAGAGGGCATATACGAGCAAAATGGCTACAGTGCCGAGAACGACTCCACGATTGGCTCTCGCGGTCTTGAGTGGGTGTTTGTATCCTTTGCAGGCCCAAACTGCAAGTATCCACACGAGGATGTAGAGGGGAAGCACCCAATAAAAGTAATACGATGGGAAGGCGCTGTGGCGCCCCGCCATCACCACCCGGTTCCAGTAGGTGGCCAAACCGAACAAACCGGCGAACGAGAGGGCGAAATCGGCGAAAGGAAGAAGCAGGCGGCTGAGGATGCGCTTGAGTGCGGCCAACGAAGCACGAAACCATATCGCACAGTTAATCAGCGCGTTAAACAGTTTCGCATTGTTTTTTGAGAAATGCTTTTGAGCAAAAATCTGCATGGCCTTATAAAAGACATGCACATAGTTGAGACTGCCCTTCTTGGTACTTTCACCTTTGTAATGGATGATACGTGTTTTGGGAAAGTAATAATTCTTATAACCGCCTTTTAAAATTCTGTATGACAGGTCGATATCTTCACCATACATAAAATAGTCTTCATCCAAAAGTCCAACTTCGTCGAGGGTTTTTTTGCGCATCAGCATAAAGGCCCCGGAAAGGACTTCCACGGCATTGATTTCGTCGTTATCGAGATAGGTAAGGTGATAAGAACCGAATTTGTGAGACTGGGGGAAGATTTTGGAGAGACCGAAAAGCTTGTAGAAGGCGACAGCGGGAAATGGGATTCCGCGTTTGGACTCCGGCAGAAATTCCCCCTGGCCGTTTACCATTTTCACGCCCAGTCCGCCGGCATCGGGGGTGGCATCCATAAAGGCGATGCACTTGTCGAAGGTGTCCTCTTCAACCACGGTGTCGGGGTTGAGGAGCAGGACATATTCGCCGGTAGATTCGCGGATGGCTTGGTTGTTGGCGCGTGCGAAACCGACATTTTCCTTGTTGGCGATAACGCGGACCTGAGGAAACTTTTCCGCCAGCATTTCCAACGAGTGGTCAACGGAGTTGTTATCAACGACAAACACCTCCGCTTCAATGTTTTTCAATGCCTTATAAACAGAGAGCAGGGCTTGTTCGAGGAAGTGTTCTACGTTGTAATTAACGATGACGATGCTGAGTTTCATCACGGAAGGTTTAGAAATAGGCAAGCACGGTTTTTTGGGTGCGAACCTTGTCGCCCACCTTCACATTGACTTCGGCGCTGAGTGGCAGGAAGACATCGACGCGGGAGCCGAAACGAATCATGCCCATCTCCTCCCCTTGCGTCACTTGGTCGCCGGGTTGCGGATAAGAAACGATGCGACGCGCGACAAAGCCGGCAATCTGGCGAAACAGCACCACATCGCTTTCATTCTTTCTCACCACCACGGTGTTGTGTTCATTATCCAACGAAGACTTGGGCAGATGAGCCACAAAATATTTTCCCGGATGGTAAGCCACATACTCAATCGTACCGTTGATGGGATAGAAATTGACATGGACATTATAAACCGACATGAACACGGAGATTTTGATGCGGGAATCCTTGAAATATTCGTGTTCGGTAGCCTCTTCAATGGAAATCACAGTGCCGTCGGCCGGAGAAAGAACGCCATTTTCTATTTTGTTGATATGGCGAAGCGGCACGCGGAAAAAACGAACAATGGTAAAAAGAGGAATCGCGAACAAGATGACTACCAATGCATCAAGCCATGCCGAACAGTCTGCAAAAAAGAAATACAGGAAAAGGCAGGAGGCCACCACTAAAACTGTTACAGATATGGGAATGATTCCTTCTTTATGCAATCTCATTTCACAAAAATTAGCGTGCAAAAATACAAATTTTTCTTGAAATCCGCAGCACCCTATTTCTGATATACCACTATAAAATCATCATTACTATAAATATAATCTCCCTTCTTCACTTTTTCATCCATCTGATATGACAAATGATTCAATATAATCATAAAATCCTCCCCTTTGAAAATCAATTCTTCCGGATTATCTCTCGTTTCTTTTAAAACAACGCTTCGCGGCAAGGTAAAAATCCTGCCACTGTAAGTTTTGAAAACCACATTTTCTCCATCCAAACTACAACCATGGCCGCTGCAACAATATTGATAGCCGGAAATATCGACCCTCATTGAAGGTCTTCGGTAGAAGGAAGATTCAGCATCCACCGGAATTTCGCACCCATAAAACACATAATTTATGGTAGCGACATTTTCTTTGCCATAGCTTTCGAACATAGCTTCAATTTTCGCTGGCGCGTAATTATCCTTCAAATAAGAATACTGGGATCGTATGTCAAAACTTTCGTCATCTTCAGCGGAATCATTCGAATAACGACTATTTGCAATATAGAAACTGTGCAATTTTTCTTCATCAACTTTTCCATTTTGAATTAGCTGGGCCGGATTGCAGACTGAAAGAAAACGATGGGAAACTTGTCGGAAAGAGATTTCGCTGATACT
>JAKSME010000110.1 GCA_024400785.1 Bacteroidales bacterium | reverse complement strand
GCTCACACCGGACATCAGCGTATCTATTTATTATGGCATAATGATGTCTCTGGTGGCACGAATCCACCCGCATCTATCGACAATATCTGTCTCTCGCGCGAAATCCTACCATTGATGGAAGAAATTACGGCGTCACCTCTCGACACAACCGCACTCATCACCTGGGATGACACCACTTTGGGAGATCCCGTTTCATACACAATCTCGTATGCAAAGTTGACGGCGGATTCAACGATGACGGAAATTACTGTCCCGAATTCCTCTTGCGATTTGTACGGTCTGACACCCAATACCGACTATTTCTGCAAAGTACGAGCCAATTATGCCAATGGCAATTTCAGTTCTTGGGCCATGACACAGTTCCGCACATTATCCCCCTTCATCAACGCTCCCTATCATTGCGATTTTGAAAGCGAAACAGAAAATGCGAATTGGCAGTTAATAACTGACGGCTCAGCGAATCAATGGGTAATCGATACTGCCGTGACCAATGGCGGAAACCAATCGCTGTATATCAGCAATGATGGCCGCGCGACAAGTTCATCCACTCTGCCCGACGGAACCGATGCCTGGGCCTACCGACATATGTGCCTAGATCCGGCTCCGGCACCCCACGACCTTTCCGTTGACTACACAGGGGAAGGAGAAAAGATAGGTAATACTTTTTATGATTATGCAAAAGTCTTTATCGGACCACCCGTTGTTCCTTCTTTAGAATCGCCTAATGCAGAATTTACACAACTCGATGAGACACTCTGCCTTCAAACCAATTGGACTACTCACGAAGTGATGATAGACAACGAACATACCGGTTATGTTAGTTTGTTCCTTTATTGGCGCAATGACGCCTCTTTCGGCACTAATCCTGCCGCTGCCTTTGACAACATCAGCTTAGTGCCTTATGAATGTACGCCTCCTATTGCCATCGTTGCGGATACCGTCACTTTCTATGAGGTAACATTCTCATTTACAGATACTATTCCCTATCATCACGACTGGGACGTGGCCATAGCAGCAGAAAATGCTCCGTTGGATGAAGCGAGTGCATTAGTCCTTCACGATGAATTCTCATATACATTCACTAACCTTGAAGGCGGCACTCCATACACAATATACGTCCGCGCCCACTGTGACGAACCTCAGGTCAGTGAATGGATTTCGCTATCCGTTACCACTACTACGACAGATACAAACAATATCGTCAACCATGATCTTGATCACTCCATTTCCATCTATCCGAATCCTACTACACAATATGTAGACGTTTTGTGTAAGCATGGGATAATTATTTCAAAAATTGAAATCTACGACTCCTATGGCAAAATGTCCCTATATTCAGAAATTAATGAAAATCCTAAACGAATCAGCGTTGCAGACCTTGCTCCAGGCATGTACCTGATGCGCATTATCACCGACTGCGGACCTGTGACCAAAACAATCATCAAGCGATAAAAATTGGGGTAACTATATAAAAGTTGCCCCCAAAAAAATATTATCATCTCTATACCCCAAGTTACGCCACTCACATGGGGTATAGAGATGATACTTCTTCGTGTTTCAAGGAATTTATCACCAAGATTGCATATTAAACCAGAAAGTGATTTATGAATGTATGGCAGCACACGGGGAAGGTCACGGCGAGCCACGCAAAGCGGCGCCGAAATTCAGCAACGAGGAAAATTCCTGGCTCAGCTCGCTTGGAAAGTGCCGCATTGCCGAACGCTACAACGGACAATTCGGCATTGCTTATCGCTTGGACGGTCTCGAAAAAAGCAACAGCAACGTGCGCAAGCGCTGTGTCGTGCTGCACGCCTATTCGTCCGTCCTTCCCTTTCAAATCTATCCGTTCCGCAGTGCCAGAAGCAAAGGGTGTGTCATGATTTCACCACACGCTATGAAAAAAATCGACGCACTGCTGTTAAATGAGAAAGGCGTTTTACTTGAAACCTACTGCTCAAAAAAATAAGCTGCAAAATCCCAGTGCTAATTTTTTTCATTCCATCACATTTAACTGTATTTCTTTGATTATCAGAAAATAAAAGAACTGCAATTGGTGGTTGTTACTGCCACTTACAAGAAACTTAATGAGAATCTCCAACCCGTGACGGAAAAATCCTTTTTTTCAAAAAAGACGCTCAGCGTGTCGGATAATTGTTTATTTTTGCGCCCATGATTGATAAACTTAGAAGAAAAAGATGTCGCAATTTTTGCTTCTAAATTACTGAATATCTATCACTTTTTTAAGAAAATAACAAAAAAGTCACTGATAAGGTTCACTAATAACTATCTATATAACAATAAATTATACGGAATTATCTTTTTTGTCATGTACTAAGCCCATTTATTCCCAAACAATTATGAATGGTAAAAACATTTGCAAATACTTAAAAGGCGTACGGCGGCAAATTGCGGAAACCAACGGAATCGAGTTGGAGATTCCGGAATGCACCTTCGAGGGCGAATGCAGCGGAACCTGTCCCCGCTGCGAGGCAGAAGTGAAATATCTGGAGAAGAAATTAACAGAGCGGCGGACTTTGGCAAAAAAGATTGCCATCATTGGCGTGGCAGCGGGCATGTCAATGGCCTCAGCACTTGATGCTTCCGCACAAAGCACTTCCGACACCGTCCGCAACTGCAACCTCCCCCCCGATGATTCCGAATACCAGGATGCCATTTCGAGAGAGATGGACAACAATACGACAATAACAATTGGGGCAACGCCAGTAAAAAAAATTACGGAAGAAAGTCAAATCCTTATGGGATTGACCGAGACCATAATCATAGGATTTACACCTCCCCGTCTTACTGAGGATATTTCAACCAAAGTGGTAGCACGCCCCTTTCACGGAACTCTCACCACCTTGCCTGTAGAAAATAGCAATGATAAGATGACCGCCACGGCGCCCCAGTTCCCAGGCGGGAACACCGCGTTGCAACAATTTTTATCAGAGAATATTATCTATCCGGAAGATGCTAAAAATCAACAGATTGAGGGAACCGTCATTATTCAGATGCGGATTTCCGAGAGCGGGAAAGTGTCGCACGTGAAAGTGAAAACGAAAGTACATCCCTCGCTGGATGCCGAGGCAGTCCGATTGGTGAACAGCATGCCCGATTGGGAACCGGCCACCCTCGATGGAAATTGCATCCGGACAAAACGTCTGATTTACGTATCGTTTTCATTAAACAAGTAGATATTCCCAAAAAAATGAAACACACATCAACGGAGAAAGTTTCCGCCCCCTTCATCGGGATTGAACGCCACCGAATTGTAACAGACGGTGATGGCGTCACCACCTTGGTGGCCTTTGCCGGATGCCCTTTGCGCTGCAAGTTCTGCCTCAATCCGCACTCGTGGAATGGAAGTGTTGAACCGCTTTTTCTCACCCCCGAGGAACTGTACGAGCGGGTGAAAATAGACCAACTCTACTTTCTGGCGACGGGCGGGGGAGTTACTTTCGGGGGAGGCGAACCTCTCCTCTACCCCGAATTCATCCAACAGTTTCGTAAAATTTGCGGGACCGAATGGAATATTTCCATCGAAACATCGCTCAATGTCCCGCAAGAAAATTTGGGGGACATCATCAGCATTGTCAATCATTACATCGTGGATATCAAGGATTTAAATCCGATTATCTACTATAAATACACAGGAAAATATAACAACGCTGTCATTAAAAATCTGCAAATTCTAAAGGAGAAAGTTAATGCTGAGAATATCATCATCCGAGTGCCGCACATCCAGGGTTATAATCAGAAGGATGATATTCGGCAAAGTATTGAAAATTTAACGGGGATGGGGTTCATCCACATCAACGAATTCGAATATATTCCCAAACAATTATGAATGGTAAAAACATTTGCAAATACTTAAAAGGCGTACGGCGGCAAATTGCGGAAACCAACGGAATCGAGTTGGAGATTCCGGAATGCACCTTCGAGGGCGAATGCAGCGGAACCTGTCCCCGCTGCGAGGCAGAAGTGAAATATCTGGAGAAGAAATTAACAGAGCGGCGGACTTTGGCAAAAAAAATTGCCATCATAGGCGTGGCAGCGGGCATGTCGATAGCCGCAACACCCGATGCCACGGCGCAGGTCGCTTCCGACACGCTGCAAGACATCGAAATGACAGATAGCTTAGCTAATGAAGAACTGCCGGTCGGCGGCCTCCCGATACCGGCACATTTCCCTGGAGGGATTGACCAATTATACGAATACCTGCAAAATAACATCGTCTATCCCAAACAAGCGAAGGAGCAGGGCATTACCGGAACCGTCGTCGTTGGTTTCTGCATTAGCAAAGAAGGCAACGTGGTTGACATCCACATCATCCAAGGCGTTCATCCGTTATTGGATGAAGAAGCGATGCGCGTTGTAGGAGCGATGCCGCGATGGGAACCCGCACTTTCATCAGGTGCCCCCATTAGCAACAACTTTGATATTCCCATCACTTTCACCTTGGAAGACCAAAAATCTGAAGAAGAAAAAAGCAAAGAATAAATCACCATTTTACTGTAAAAAAACGGAACAATTATGATAAGAAAAGCATCACAACTCATTGGATTAACGGCACTTGCATTACTTCTCACCTGTTGCATCAAGCCCAAGAACGAAGACGACCGCACTGATTTCACCAACAACCTGGCCGGATCCTGGGAGTGTTCCTATTCCTCCATTTGGTACAATGGCGTTTGCACGCCCGACGACTGGTACTATTGGAAAGACATCACTTTCCACAAAGACGGCACCTACACCGCTACAGGCAACATGATCAATTCAACAGGCACGTGGGAACTCTTCGAAACGCCATCGCTGATGCTGAAGGTCATCTCCACCCTGATGCGTGGGGCAATGCCTTAGACGACTTCAACCAGAACAACCGCATCAAGGCGCGCTTCGACTCCGGCATGACCTACGACGAAAACGGCAGTCAGGACTGGGACTACGACTTTTCCAAGTTAATGATTGACACGAAGAACCTAACGGTTTGGCGTGACTTTTCGCACGAGTCGGTGGTGGCCTGCGACGACGCCAACTGGAGATTCAAGAAAAATTAGTTCACCCAACTTCCGTCTGCCAATTTTTTGATGGAAATACGAGGCGAAGGACTTATAACTTGCGACCTTCCGCCTCAACGCATAGGTCATTCGTTGGCAAAGTATCTTCATCACTTCTTTACGCCTTCGTTTCTCAAATTTTCACGACGACGGCCAATGCGATAATTCCGATTCTAATTTTCGTAAGATAAAGGAATCGTTTTCTCGGTCACGCGAAAGTCGCTCAAGCTGATTGTTGTGGTGCGCCGGTACCAATGTTCAACCACAAACGCACGGGCAGGCATACCGCTATTGGGAACGAGTTCATAATCTTCGTCCTCGCCGCCGAGCAACGATGTACTGAATCGCAGATTTCGCATGCAGTGGCTTCGCCCGTACAAAGCCGTCAGCTTTTCGCCATATTGCCCGTAACTGTTCAGCAGCACAAATTCGACGGTGTTGGCCACTGGAGTTTCAGAAAAAAAGCAACAGGTGTCCTGATATCTCGCCACGGAATCCGTCCCGATATTTTCAATGGAAAGAATTGAAAACACGCAACTTTCATCATTATTTTCTTCCATCAGCAGCGTAACTTTCTGTCCGATGGAGATATCCATCTGCGACATTTTTTTGGCATTTGTGGCGGTAGTTGCCGTCGCATCACGCCAAACCGGGAAGCGACAGCAGCGCGAAATGTCGCAATAACTGGGGATGAGGGTACTGTCTTCACGCAAATGATAGATCTCGTAACACTGATGCGGCGCAAGAAAGACCGTTGAACGCGCTAAATAGAACGACGAATTATGCAATATCACTGGATCCCCTCTGTTGACCACGCACACGCTGTGGGCCAAATCCATTCCGTTTCCGGAGCTGCAAACAGCCAGGCAAAGTTTATCTAATGCAGCAGATATTTTCTTTTCTTTAACACGATTGAACTGATAAATCGAAATCACGATGCGATACAAATACGGTGCTAATTCTGTAGGTCGACGGCAGCTGTATTCTCGCAAAAAGTTGTCCACTTTTTTGAGCTGCATACGAGAAGGCATTTCGCGGGAAAGAGCATCCGAAAATCTATCGTCAAACTCAAAAATCTCAGTACCATCAATATCGGATTGAAAGCATGCCCCGTAATAAAAATCTCGTAAGCCATTAATATCCAGAGTTTTATTATTTCTCCGGAAACGTTTTTTAATAAATCGTAATAATGGGGATTAGCGGTCAGACGATGAAGAATCGCGGTATCATCGGGTGGCCCCAGCATTATCAGTGTGTCGGACTCAGGCCCTGTGTCGCGCTGTGCCTGCGCACAAGAGAACTGCCACAAAGAGCAAAACAGTAGGGCAAAGACTATCTTTTTCATCTTTTTTTGTTTGGGTTTTAAGATAAAGATTTTACTTTGCAAAAGTACAAATATTATTGGAATCACCTCCTTTTATCTGCAAAATATCCCTTACCGGCAATCATAGACGAATCAAAGGAGAGCAACTGTTATCAACTTCGAAGCGGAGGATACCCTGGAAATCATACATCTCCGATACACGATTCGCCCGAAACAGGCCCCAAAGGAATGCGGAAGGATTTAAAATAAAAAAGGCCCCTCGATCAAGAGGGGCCCGTAAGGTATTGGGCGACGACCTACTCTCCCACCTTCTTCAGGCAGTACCATCGGCGCGGTCGGTTTTAACTTCTCTGTTCGGAATGGGAAGAGGTGTGCCCCGACGCTATAGCCACCGCAATCTCGTTTCGCCGTGTTCCAGGCGTGTGGGATTGACAAACATGGCGGAAGAAGGAAAAACCTGCGATCGCTGTTGATTTCGCGCTCGGAACCCAAAGGGTCCCTCGCTCCGAGCAAGTGAGCAAGTATCGGGTTATTAGTACCGCTCGGCTTTGGCATTGCTGCCTTTACACCTGCGGCCTATCGACGTCATCGTCTATGACGGCCCTTAAGCGAAGCCTCATCTTGAGGTGAGTTTCGTACTTAGATGCTTTCAGCACTTATCTCA
>JAKSME010000011.1 GCA_024400785.1 Bacteroidales bacterium | reverse complement strand
GGCATCGCAAAATAGTTTGCCACCAATTCTGTAATAGAAAAGCCCATCACGATGTGATGGGCTTTTTTGTTACACAGCATTGCGAGAGCAAATGGTTTTATAATCGCAGTAAGTGCAATTTTCAAGTTGCTCAGTTTGCGAGAAGGGAATTTCCGTACTCGTAATTTCCGTCAAAAGCGCCTTCAACTGTTTCTCAAATTCCGTTAACAGTGTCTCCGTTATCTGCAGAATATTTCCACTCGCTTCATCGGTGGGCGGACAAATACATTTTTCCCCGGACATCAGTTTTTGGAAGCTGACAAGCGCGCAAGTGATGTTTTCGGGCTTCTCTTTTGCCAACTTATGATAAAGATAAGCATACATCAACAATTGGCACAGCTGATGCTTGTCAGGGTTCGAGAAAACATCGACCATGTTTTCATAGTTCAAGCTATGAATTTTACCCGTTTTGTAATCCATAATCGCAGTTTTTCCATTCCTAAGTTCCACCAAATCTGCAAAACCTTTGATACAGAATGAGATGCCATCCACATCCAGCGAGAGCAACATTCTTTTTTCTGGTTCGATAATTTTGATTGCCAAATCTTTATCATCCAATTCCTTTTCAAAAAAGGCAAAATATTTTCGCAATTGCTGTTTCACGACTTCCACAGCGAGCAACAATTTCCCTTTGGTAAGATCCTGTCCTTTAACGACATCATTCAAATAAAAGCAATCTTTCAAATAATCGCCCTTTTCAATTTTTTCGCCAAATTGTTTGATGATTTTCTTGAAATCGTCCGGAGATTTTTTAATTACGAGGGCCAATTCTTCCAAAACCTTATGCATCACACTGCCAATCACGTTTTGCTCAATATTCTCATCGATAGACTGTTGCGGCATGATGACGGCCACATATTTCAAATAAAATTGCAATGGGCAGTTGATATAGTCAGACAACTTACTGGCGGAATAAGTCAGCTTGCGGAGTGTGGCGACAGTGTCCTCGGTTTTGGCGATTTCGATGGACTGTTCTTGACCTTCGATTCTCGGACGGACGGAGGCATTGCAATGATTGAAAGTGATTGTATTTTGTAAATTTTGGTTTTTCACCTCAAATTCCAATTGTTGGATGAAGCGGCTGATTTCGTTGGCGGGGACGGAAGTGTCGGTATTGTAAATGAGGTGGACCCGCGAGGCGCGTTGCAGCAAGCGGAAGAAGTGGTAGGCGTATGTAGTGTCTTTATGTTCGTAAGTAGGCAGGTTGAAACCTCGTTTGAGTTCGAAAAGGATGAGGGAGTCTGTGGATTTTCCTGCGGGTATAATTCCCTCATTTACAGACAGTATAATTAAATTTTTAAAGTCAAGCGTTCTAGTTTCGAGGATTCCCATCAGCTGCAGACCTTTGTCGGGATTTCCCAAGAACGGAATGCCCAATTTCCCGATTTGTTCCTCCACGAACATGCTGATGGTGCGGAAATCGAGCAAAACGGGGTCAAAATGCCGGAGGATTTGGTCGACTTTTGCAAGTTCTGAGACCAAAAGTTGCAGAACGGCGCAATCCAGGGCGAAGTCTTCAGGTTGGAGGCCGGCGGCGACTTTTTCCAAAAAGGCGCGAACCACGGCCAAGAAGTCGTGGCCTTCGGCAGCGAGGTCGGGGAAGTCAATTTTCAGCTTTTCATCCAGTTGATTTTTGGGAATAAAGACGTGATTCAAGTTGAGAATTTCCGTTTTAGCTTCGTTAAACTCTTTAATATCGGTGAATAATGCAGCGGTAAGGAGTGGATTTTGCAGAGGCGTAAAAACATCTTTGTGATAATAGCCAGCAGAAGCGACTGGGTGACCGGCGGTGTCCAAATAGTTGAGACGGCGGTAGTTTTGAGCGGTGGTCATCAGGTCCTGAAGCAGATGAAACGCGGCCGTGTGGCGTGCGGGATAGCTCATCGTGATGTTGCAGTTTTTGTAACCGTAAGCGTGAATGAAGGGCAGCAGCAGCGATTCGTCGGCAAAAACCACGGCGGTTTCATTGCGTTCCGTTTCATCCATATCATTCAAGATTTTCACAGCGGCAAACACCTGTCCCACCGACTGCGAAGCTCCCGTAATCGTCACCTCCTTCTCTGTTTCGCGGTAGTCTTGCGAAACATGGGCTATCTTCTCCAAACCGACAGTCCGCTTAACTTCTTCCACCATCTTTCCAATGTTTAATCTTTCATTTTTATAATAAAATTCATCCAAATCGAAAAGAAATTCCACCTCCGCATTTTCGCGGAAATAGCGGGCGATTTTCTGTTCGGCGGGAGACAACGAAAGCAGTCCGGCAAATACAATCTTTTGGTAGGGAAAATCGCTGGCATAAGTTCCGATATTTTCCACTACATCTCTGTAAATCATACCTTTATATCCTTTTTTCAAAGAAAAAAGATGGGTTTTGAAAGAAGCATAAAGATCGTTGAGATGGACATAAAAGTCCAAATATTTACGTTGATTTTCCGACAGTTCGCCATGGAAGGAGAGGTCAATATTTTTCAAATCGGAAAGATTGGTAAAAATTTGGTTGGCATCGGTAAGATACTGGTCGATTTCGTCGATGTCATGGAGGAAGGTTCGACCCCAATTCATGAAGGAGAGGAAGGAGTTGTCGTTTTTGTAGGGGGCATTTTTGTAGACGTCAAACAGTTCTACGAGCAGTTCAGGGGTATCGATGGGGGTGAGTGGCGAGAGCGACAGAATGAGGTCGTCCATAGCGAGAACGGCGGGTGCGAAAATGGGGGTGGAGACCAATTCCGCCATTTCGAGATACAAGCGCTGTTGAGCGCGTTTATTGGGAACAACTATTGCAACATCTTGATAGTCAGTTTTTCCAGCATCAAAAACATGATGGGCGAGGGTGGTTAAAAAATTCATAAAGGAGATGATTTTTAAGGAGGGCAAAGGTACACTTTTTTTCTAAAAATCGGGAATGCTACTTTTAATTTCCGTAACTTTGCACCTTCAATTTCAACAAAGACATGAGTACCATTTTAGAAGCAGAAAACGAGATTATAGAAGAATTTGAATTGTTCGACGATTGGATGGATAAATACAACTATATCATTGAGTTAGGTAAAAGTTTGCCCCTCATTGATGCCCAATATAAAGATGAAGCGCATCTCATTCCGGGGTGTCAGTCGCAGGTATGGCTTCATGCAGACTTTACGGACGGAAAATTATTTTTCCGTGCGGACAGCGACGCCATCATCACGAAAGGCATCATCAATTTGTTGATTCGGGTGCTTTCCGGCCACACGCCGCAGGAGATTGCTGATGCGCCGTTGTCATACATCGACCAAATCGGCATCAAAGAGCACCTCTCCCCCACCCGTTCCAACGGATTACTTTCCATGATTCAGCAGATAAAGGGTTATGCGAAAGCGAATTTATAAGAAGGAGTAGCCACGCTTAATTTCTCAAAATGATATCTATCAATAAGTTATCCGTCAATTTCACTGGCGATTATCTATTCAAGGACGTTTCGTTTGTTGTAGGCGACCGCGACCGCATCGGGTTGGTTGGGCGCAACGGGGCCGGCAAGTCCACTTTGTTGAAAATCCTGCACAAGTTACAGGAGCCCGAGTCGGGAGAAATCACCATCACAGCGGGGCATCGCACCGGCTACCTGCCGCAGGAGCTGCATGGCCAATACGACAGCACCATCTGGGATGAAACCATGTCGGCTTTCGTAGAGCAACGCAACTTAGAACGTAAAATCAACGCCATCACGCAGGAGCTTTCCAACAGAACAGACTATGAATCAGCCGAATACGAAAAATTGGCACAACAGTTATCGGATGTTACCGACCGTTTTCACCAACTCGGCGGCTCCACGATGGAAGGCGATGCGGAGAAGGTGCTCGTCGGTCTCGGCTTCAAGAAAAGCGACTTTCCGCGCCCGATGAAAGAGTTCAGCAACGGGTGGCAGATGCGTGTTTCGCTGGCAAAAATACTCCTCCAGCAACCGGAGGTCATTCTCCTCGACGAGCCGACCAACCACTTGGACATCGAGTCCATCCAGTGGCTCGAAGACTACCTCGCCGCGTACGACGGCGCGCTGATCCTCGTTTCCCACGACCGCGCTTTCCTCGACCGCGTCACCAATCGAACCGTGGAAATCACTTTCGGAAACATACAAGACTACAAATGCAGTTACTCCGAATATGTGCAACAACGCATGGAACGCGTTGAAGCTCAACAGAATGCATACGAAAATCAGCAGAAAGAAATTGCTCAGATTGAGAAATTCATCGAACGTTTTCGATACAAAGCCACCAAGGCCAAACAGGTACAAAGCCGTATCAAGTTATTGGACAAGATGGACAAAATCGAAGTCGAGGACATCGACCATTCGCACATTTCGTTCCGTTTTCCGCCAGCGCCGCACTCTGGCCGTGTTACCGTTGAAACCGAACACCTCACTCTCGGCTACGGCGACCTGGAGGTGTTGAAAGATGTTGACTTTCATCTCGAACGGGGAGAAAAGATCGCCTTCGTCGGCCGCAACGGCGAAGGCAAATCCACGATGGTGAAAGCCATTGTGGGCGAATTGGCGCCGCAAAAAGGTGAAATCAAGCTGGGGCACCAGGTTGTGATTGGCTATTACGCTCAAAATCAAGCGTTAATGCTCAATCCAAACAAAACCGTTTTCGAAACCATCGACGAGGTGGCGGTGGGCGACATCCGTCCCAAAATCCGCACCATCCTCGGAAGCTTTCTGTTTTCCACCGAAGACACGGAGAAAAAGGTGGCGGTACTTTCCGGCGGCGAAAAGTCGCGACTGGCACTGGCCAAACTGCTCCTCTCCCCTTTCAACCTGCTCATCCTCGACGAACCCACCAACCACCTCGACATGCAGTCGAAGGATGTGCTCAAGAATGCCCTGCTGCAGTACGAAGGCAGCATGATTCTTGTTTCCCATGACCGTGACTTTTTGCAGGGACTGAGTACAAAAGTGGTAGAATTTCGCGACCAAAAGTTAAAGATGTATTTAGGAGACGTTTATGACTTTTTAGAGAAAAAGAAAATCGACTCCTTCCAAGCGTTGCAAGCCGCGACGAAAGCAACGAGCGGAGATGGTGCACCCGTGAAAATGAGCACGAACAAAGAGAATTACGTGCAGAAAAAGGCGCAGGACGCTGCCGAGCGAAAACGCAACAACAGAGCGAAAAAGCTGGAAGCAGAACTTGAAGAACTCACCAAGCAGAAAGAAGAAATCGAAGCAAAACTCGCTCAGCCAGAGCAGTATGCGGAACAAATCGCATCGGGCGAATTGTACGAAGAATACCAAAGATTGCAGAAGGCGATAGAAGATAAAGAGTGGGAATGGTTGGAGATGGACGAAAGTTGATGAAAACGGACAAAAGTGGATGAAAGTGAAGAAAAAAGTTAATAAAATTTTGTATTTTTGCCAAAATTTTTAACCTGATTTTTATTAAATATGGAAGAAGAAAAAATCCCCCAAGAGAATGCTGTGCCCACCCAGGAGCCACAAACCGAAAATGTTCAACTTAAAGAAGTTCAACCTGCTAAGAAGAAATCGAAATTGTGGTTGTGGGTCATCATCGGAATTGTCGCGCTGACCGGCATCATTTTTTTCATCGGCTCTTTGCTGAAATCTGATGATATTGAAAAAGTAGATATGAGTTTGATTCCCGTTTGCAAAAATGAGAAATGGGGATATGTTAACAAAAAAGGCGATTTCATCATCAACCCACAATTTGCAGACGCGACTTATTTCAGCGATGGTTTGGCACGCGTTTCCGACAGCAAGGGGAATGTGGGCTACATCAACAAAAAAGGGAAATATGTTATTGCATCGAAATACAAACGAGGCACCAATTTCAAAGAAGGACTTGCCTTTGTAGTTGCCGAGGGAGGCGCGCCGACCTGTATCAACAAGAAAGGAAAAATCGTATTCGAACTTCCACAGGCAGAAGGTGTTATGGAATTTTCAGAAGGCCTTGCCGCCTTTTACACCTACGATAAAAAGGGAGACAGGAGTTATGGCTTTGTGGATAAAAAAGGACGCGTTGCCATCAATCCGCAATTCAAAAGGATGAGTTATTTCTGCGAAGGGAAGGCCGCTGTTGCCAATAGCGAGGGAGAGATTGGATTCATTGACAAAAAGGGGAAATATGTCATCAATCCGCAATTCGATGATGCCTACTACTTCAAAAACGGAAAAGCAGCTGTGCGAATGGGCGACGATTGGGGCTTCATTGACAAAAAGGGAAAATATGTCATCAATCCGCAGTTTGAAAGTGCTCTCCCTTTCACAGACGACTATGCGGCAGTCCGCCAAGGCGACAAATGGGGCTTTATTGATGAAGATGGCAAATTCACCATCAACCCACAATTTGAAGAAGCGGCGGGTTTCCTTTTTGAAGAAGACTATGCCCTTGTTATGTCAAACGACAAAGCTGGCTTCATCGACGAAGACGGGGAATATGTCATCAACCCGCAATTCAAATTCGCCACCTGGTTTGTTGACGGCGTCGCCCTGGCGCAAAGCGGCGACAAATGGGGTATCATCAACAAAAAAGGCGAATACACTGCAAATCCGCAGTTTGATGATGTGCAACCGCCATTGTGCGACATCAATTTCATAGAAAGCGACTTTTACGACTGCACCGAATTTTTCAGCACATTCTTGAAAGGTTTCAACCCCAGTCATGTTGACGGGCTGTCCAGCGGTGCCTGTTTGAGCGACATCAATGCGATCCGCGACATGGATGTTTCCGATTTCGGATTCTATACCATCCGCCTCACTCCCTCCACCAAAGTAGCCAAAGAAATCACGCTTTCAGAGGTGCGCTACGATTTTTCCGACCGCACTTACTACTACACCGACGACTGGTTCTCCTTGGAAAAAGTCATTAACGGAGAAGCCGAAATTGAAGACATCACCTACGAATTAGACCTGCAAGGCGGTGCCACCCGCAAAAGCGAAACCATCGCCGCCCGTTTGGCCAACAAGCTCAAAAGCATTTATGGCGGGAAAATCATCGAACAAAAAGAAGATTACGACTATAACGCCTTGATTGTAGCCAACAATTTCTGCTTCGTGGTGAGTTGCGGATATGAAACCATTTACGTCAACGCGGTCTTCGACAAATCGCAATCTGAAAAAATCGAAAAGGAAGGTAGCGCGGAAGAAGAAGATTATGACGACGACGATATGAGCGACTTTGATACTGACGAAGGCCCCGTGGCGGAAGAAATCGTGGAAGAAGTCAGTGATGACTATGACTGGTAGAAGCTTTCAGTCTCCCCATGATGGACATCGAATCCTTCCGAGAATACTGTCTTTCCCTGCCGCACGCCACTGAAGATATGCCCTTTGACGATACCGTTGTGGTGTTCCGCATCAAGGGTAAAATCTTTGCGTGCATCTGTCTCGACAAGCCGGATTTCGCCACGATGAAATGCGACCCCGAGCGGGCGACTGAATTGCGAGAGCAATACAGCTCGATTGAGGGCGCATGGCATTGGAACAAGAAATATTGGAACCAAGTGACATTCCGGGGCGATGTGAGCGACGAACTTTTCCGCTCGCTTGTTCGCCACGCCTACAACGAGGTGAACAAGAAACTTCCGAAAAAGGAACGGGTGCCAGAACTTCCCATCCCAGACACATCTCCAGATTACTCATTATGACAAGCGCAAAAAATCGCAACAAACTGACAAGCAACAGATTAAAACTTGGATGGAACAGATTTCGAGACTGGCGCGCTCACATTCAGCAGCGGCAGCGCGATGGCAGAATGCTTCCTGACGGTGACCTGACTGCCTATCCGGAAATCAAGTGTATGAACTGCGGGCACAGTTTCCGCGGGCACAACTGTCCCAACTGCGGGCAGGCGGCCGACACGAAACGCATCACCGCGTGCTCGCGTTGAACACGTGTTCGGCTATTGCGAACAAAGTATGCACGGGATGTTCAGTCGCGCCGTGGGTTTTGCGCGAAATGCCGCCAGAAACGTCCTGACAAGCTTGGTTTACAATATGATGCGTTACGAGCAAATTCAAAGACTTGGAATGAATTAGTTTAATATAACACATTGATTATCAATAAATTACCCTCCCTGTAATTTTTATAAAATATTGCTAAACTGTTGGGAATGAAAAAGTAATATGTAAATTTGCAGCATCGTTTTTTTCGGTTAAACGTGAAAGCGTGGAAACGGTGAATTTGCGGTTAAACGCGGAAACGGTTAACGTCGGTTAAGCGAAATCAACAACGCAACAATAATCATTAACTCAACTTTCGCAGCGTCGTTTCCTTTTGAAATTTTGTTTAATGGACTTCGCAAAATTCAGAGGGACGGCGCGAAAAGAGTAAAAATAGAAGTCCCCATTAACAAAAGCAAGGCGATAATAATCAAATTTTTACGTTTTTTTTGGATAAAGATTTAGAATAACTATTTTGAGAATTTTAAGCAACTTTAACAAAAAAATCTAGGTCATTCTCAAAAATGCATATACCTTTGCACTTGAAAGTAAATAACTAAAAAATAAATGATTATTATGGAAAAACTGAAGCATTTATTGTCAGGGTTGAACGCTGATTCAACTGTTGAAACTATACAGAAAACATTTTCGGACATTGCTGATATTCTTCTGTTTCACAGTTATATTAAAACGGGAAATGGCAATTATAGATTGTTAGAAATCGAGTTTTATTTCAGGAACAAGAACCATAAGGATGATGTAACAATAAGGCGCAAAGAGAAAGAAGGCATGTGGTGGTTGCATGATTATGGTGTAGATTTGTCTTTTAAAAGTGATGATGCTAATAAAAATGATGAAGATAATTATTACGGTGGTATATTAATAAGAAGTATGGTGTCGATTAATAATGTTAGTCAAAGTGACAAAACTTGGTTCTTTGGCCCTAAAAATTGCTGTTGGGAACTATTCTATTCAGATGCATTAAATCATAGTGCTGCGCCACGTATTATTATGAACGAAGAAGGAATTGTTTTTTCGGGGAAAAGAGCAACAACAGGACGCTATATTACAGGTAAAACAAGAAAAATAGACGGTGAATACAGATTCTATGTGGATTTGAATGATTCGAGTTTTAAAGTTGAGTCAAAGTACAAAAAAGCATCACCTTGGAAATGAAACTATGATTACCGACAACCTTACCAACACCGTCTATTTCTCAAGCTTGTTGCTGGAGAAATGCCCAGTTCTAAATGCTCAAATCGTTGATGCGTTGCGGAAACGGGATATTCCATTCACCTATCTGAAAGGAACAAAAGACATCTGGTGCCGCGATTATATGCCCATCCAAATCGAGAAGGATAGGTTCGTATTTTATAGATATACTCCCGATTATCTGCAGGACAAGACGGGCCTCACCCTCCAAACCAATCCGGAACTCGTCTTCCAAGAGGAATCAAACGAGTTGCTTCGCCTTCTTCCTATGAGCATGGAGGAAGAAATCCGCTTCGACGGGTTGCGCCCTATCTCAATAAGTCATCCATTATTCCACCGAATTGAATTGGAATTGGTGATGGATGGAGGCAATGTGGTGAAATGCGGCGACAAGGTTGTGATGACAGACAAGGTGTTTGTGGAGAACAAAGACAAAACGCCACAAGAGGTGCAACGTCAGATAGAAGAAGCGTTCCAATGTGAGGTCGTTTTCCTCCCATGGGATAGGAGCGAGAAATATGGTCATAGCGATGGTATCGTCCATAGTCTGGGCGACAACCGAGTGTTGATGACCAATTATGCCGATTTCGACAAGGCTTTTGCCGATGAATATCTTCGAATCTTGGAGAAGAATTTTGATGTCACTATTTTGAAATATAATGTGAAACGGAAGCACAAGCGCAGTTGGTCGTACATCAACTTCTTGCAAATAGGCACTCTCGTGCTTGTTCCGCAAATAGGAATACCCGAAGATGAGCAGGCGATGGAGCAAATCAGCAGTACCCTACCCGATTGCGAAATAGTGGGCATACCGGCATTGGAAGCTGTGAGACGAGGTGGAGCATTGAACTGTATCTCTTGGAATATTACTTCGAGATAATCCGTATGGTTTCTTGCACGGAATAATAGTTTTTAATGGAGGCTCTGGCAATAGCGGTTTATACTATAAAAATTTAAATGTTAATGGAAATGAATCAACATACAAAACAACAAAATTTAGAGCTCTTCATACAAGAAGTAATCAATTATCTAAAGAAGAATTTCAATTATACCAAAGAGGAGATAAATGATTGTCTCCAAGAGAGAAAAGAAATTTGGGAGCAATATAGGAAAGACTTCTCTCCTGAAATAACGGCACAGGGTATAGCTTCAGGACTAATTTAGAAGCAAAACAAAAACATATGAGTGATAATGATAGCATTTTTATTTAGCGATTAAATATAGGAAATTTAATAATATGAGTGGTAATAAATACGAAGGGCGAAACCATCTGCCAAATGATAAAAAAGGAGGCGGCGACTTCAAGACGCGGGTTGGCAGCAAGGACTTTGACTGTTCGGTATTCAGCTCACAGCTCCTCCCCCGTCCTGCAAAACGGGAATCGCAAATTCCGAAGATTTTTGCTACTTTTGCAAACCATTTGGAACCCAATTATGAACATTGAAACTTTTCGGGAATACTGTCTCACATTGCCCCTCACAACGGAAGATATGCCCTACGATGACACCGTGGTGACTTTCCGCCTCAAGGGGAAAATCTTTGCCCACATCTGCCTCGACAAGCCGGATTTCGCCACGATGAAATGCGACCCCGAGCGGTCGACTGAATTGCGAGAGCAATACAGCTCGATTGAGGGCGCATGGCATTGGAACAAGAAATATTGGAACCAAGTGACATTCCGGGGCGATGTGAGCGACGAGCTTTTCCGCTCGCTTGTTCGCCACGCCTACAACGAGGTGAACAAGAAACTGCCGAAAAAAGAGCGGGTGACTGAACTCGCAGAAACATTCGAATAGGTGTGTCCGAATTTCGGCTGAGGAAATCATACTCTATTTCGGCGTGTACTACGGGATTGCGGCGGTTGTGAAGGGATGAGAGAAAAGCGGGAGATGTTTTTGATAACGAAACTCTTTTTTTCGGGGAATATATTTTTTACTGCAATAATTTGGCAGTTTGACGTTGTATTTTTGCAGCGTAAAAAAACAAAAATATGAATTTCACGCACCTTCACGTTCACTCACACTATTCCATCTATGACGGATTTGCCAAAATTCCGCAATTGGTTGACCGTGCCATAGAGTTGGGTATGAATGCCATCGCCCTCACCGACCACGGCAATATGTGTGGCATCTTTGAGTTTTATTCCTACTGTGTACATCTCAACTTCAATCGATTAGCGAATGGATTGCCCTACTTCAAACCCATTATAGGAACTGAAGTTTATTACGGACAGAACGCTTACCACCTTGTGCTGCTGGCCAAAGATCTGTTCGGCTATGAGAATCTTTGTCGTATTGTATCGACGGGATTCAAAGGGGAAAATCTCTTCAATCACAAGCCGCACATCGATTTGGAACAGCTCCGGCAATGCCACGATGGGATCATCTGCACCTCGGCCTGCATCGGTGGTGAAATAGCGCAGCTTATCCTTGCGGCGCAGCAGGAGAATCCCGAAAACCCCGACTACAGTAAAGCGGAAGAAGTGGTGCTTCGTTTTCGTGAAATTTTTCAGGATGACTTCTACATTGAAATCCAACGCCACGAGACGGACAAGCCCAACGGAAATCGCGACACCTATCGCCTTCAGCAAGAGGCGAACACCGTACTCATTCAACTTGCAAGAAAACACAACGTTAAACTCATCGCCACCAACGATGTGCATTTTGTATGTGAAGACGAAGCCGACTTGCAGGATTTCAAGATGTGCTATGTCGGGGACAAAAGCGTTGACAATCCCAACCGCATTCGTTTTTCGCGTCAGGAGTGGCTGAAATCGCCCGAAGAGATGGCCACCATTTTCAGCGACCTGCCGGAAGCGCTGGCCAATACGCAAGAAATCGTGAACAAAGTGGGCCATTACGGTATATTCGATTGTGGACCGTTATGTCCATCATTTCCACTTCCCGATGGCTATACTACTCCAATACAACACCTTACAGACTTAGTGCTGGCAGGGGCGAAAGCGCGTTATGGACATCCGCTGTCAGCAGAAGTAACGAAACGCATTCAGAAAGAGCTGAGTGCCATCAGCAAAAAAATGTGTGAGGAATACTTTTTGGCTTGGTGGGACATCATCCGCTTTGCAAAAGAAAGCGGCACTTGGGTCGGTCCGGGACGAGGTGCGGCCGCCGGCAGTATCGTCAACTACTGCCTGGGAATTACGGATGTAGAGCCATTGCGCTACGGACTGCTGTTTGAGCGATTTTTCAACTCCGCATCCCGATTGCCCGACATTGATGTTGATATGGGCGCTGGCGGATTGGTGCTGGCGATGAAATATGCGAAGATAAAATACGGAGAAGCGCAGGTGGCAAGGGTGATCGCATTTCTCACGGCCAACAAACACAGCGGTCGTCTCTGTCAGAAAGTCACCCGCGATTTTCCGCAAATTCCGCAGCACAAAAAGGAAAACCTTTTGGCTCAATTTCACGGGACCATTGTTGGGAGAGGGGTTCACGCTTGCAGCTTTGTCATTGCGCCCGAGGCCGTGACGGAAGTCGTGCCCATCGCGGTGATTCGGCACAACAACGGCGAAGACCTTGTTACGCAATACGATGCCCGATCCCTTGCGGGAGCCGGACTTCCCACGTTCGACATTGTGGAGTTGGGCGCGCTGGACGAAATCAAGAAAATGGTGATGCAATTACAGGAGAAAGGCGGCGAAGCCATCGACCTCAGCCGGATTCCGCTGGATGATGAACGAACATTGCAATTGTTCGCGACGGGCGACACTGCTGGCATTTTGGGATTCGGCAGTAAGCAGATGAGCGGCTATTTGCGCCGGCTCCGCAACGTGACTTTTGATGACCTTGTATCGCTCGTAGCGTTGTACCGGCCAGGGCCAATGGAGTGGATAGCGGAGTACATCGAGCGCCGCAATCGGGGAGATGAGTACCCGCACATCATTTTTCAGGAACAACTAATGGAACAGAGCCGCCAGGTTGCCGGTTTCACGGAGCAGCAGATGGATGAGCTTCGGAAAGTGCTTTGAGGAAAACAAAAGGAAGGGTTGCAATCCCTCCGCAACGAGTTCCTGATAGGCGGTTTGTGCAACGGGCACACCCTTGCCTCGCTGGAAAACATTTGGCAGGAATGGGTGGAACGGGGACCTTGCCTTTTTCTGAAAGCGCACGCGGTATGCTACGCGATGATGGCGTACTGGGAGGCGTATTTGAAAGCGCATTGACCTTCGGAACACAATTATACACAACTTGTTTTATATCAAGAATTTATACTGATTAAAAAATTTCATAACATCGATAGTAATAAAAGTTTTTTATACTTTTGTAAGTCAATACTGAACTTGAAAATTCATTAAAAATGAAAAGCATAGTCAAAGGGGACTTTTCTACCCTGAACATAAATCACGACTTATTTGTTTATCTGGCAAAGAAACCGCAATGGTGGAATTCTATTATTCAGGACAAAACCTGGTATATAGAAATTCGAAAAGATAATTATATAAATGTTTATTATCAAGATGGCTGCGTTGTTTTGTTGCAATGGAGTAGAGGCCATTTAAGAGCAACCACCCACAAAAAATATTTATTGAATATTTCTGTAAAAAAGGAGCTTTCCTCAACACCCTATTGGGATGTGACCGACAACTTGCTTTATGATAGGAATTTCATTTGTCGCTTGAAGGAAAACATAAACGATTTTTATGGAAACGACATTCGCAATCTTGAAGATTATAGAGAAAAATATATTCAATGGCAAGTAGCGACAGATAATAAAGATCGCATTATTGATACCGAATTCGCGTATAATTTGGATAAAGACATTCCTGATTTGCGTATTGACCTTGTTTCCGTGAATCACGAAGGTGCCCTCAATTTTATAGAGCTGAAAAGGATTAATGACAATCGTTTACTAAACAAAAACTTGTCAGAGCCAGAGGTAGTGCGGCAAATTGAAAAATACTCCCGGTTTATAGAGATATACCAATCGGAATTATTAGCGTTCTATCAAAAGATATATGAAATCAAAGAGAAATTGGGAGTGATTAATACCAAGTGGGAACAAGGAAAGGAGGTTTTCCAATCCAAGCCGTGCTCTGTCAATCTCCAACCCCAGCTTCTGATTGCCGATTTGTACGAGAAAATTGAGTACAAAAGAAAAAATCGAATCATTAACATAAGAAAGTGTTTGTCTAAAATTAATTTTCAATTTTTTACAGTAATGAATAGAAAATTCTACGAAGAAATTCGCAAGCAGCAAGAGAAAAAATATCAAGATGGCATCTTTGGCGATGGCAAGAACAATGGAACCTACCGCAAGAAAAAATACTTATTTGTTCTTGACGCTATGACTTGTGAAAACAATTTGTTTCCGGAAATCCGTCAAGACGCATTGGATTATTTCTCCAAAGACAAGGGCTATGATATTAAATGGTGGGGAGAAAATGCAAAACAAAATAAGCCAAGTGGACATATGGTTTCTTCACAAATCCATTGCTTGAATCACCTTTTTGCCATAAGGAAAAATGAGACTGCGGTGTTGGCAATTATCAACAATGCGGTAAAAGACAAAGGAATATTTTTTGACAAAGTCTTGCCGATGGACATAGACAACAAGGAGAAAAGTCCCAACTACATTGCGTTTGAATTCAGAATGCCCGGATATCTTGACGAAAACGATTCTGGAGCGCGCCGAGGTAGTTTTTGCACTTCCGTTGATGCGGCTGTTTTTGCTCAAAAAGGCAGTGACGTTTATTTCTTCCCCATTGAATGGAAATTCACAGAAACATACAATTTCAAAGACAAAACAAATCGAACACGAATGGAACGATACGGAAATAGAATATGCTGTTCATCACAACTCACCGAACCAACTGCCGGAGTCGCTGGCTCACTTTATATGCGGGAACCTTATTACGAATTGATGCGCCAAACCTTGCTGGCGGAACAGATGATAAACGAAAAGAAGGCAGCGAAGTTTATCCATTTTAATATCATACCCGCCGCGCACACCCAACTGAGAAATGCCATCAACCGACATTATGTTCCGATGTTGAAGGAAAAGGATAAATTTCTCATCATCGACCCGCAAGAACTATTGGCTCCCTTGACAAAAATAGTTGATGAAAAGAATACGGAATTTCCGGAATTCAATAAAATTCAAGATTTAATCACCTATCTCAAAGCCCGTTACTGGGAATAAGCAATGCCGAAGTCTCCCTCATACAACCTGTTCAGGTGCTACATCTGGCTCATCAACACGATTGGTTCAGCCACGCGCCCCATCTCCCGCGAAGAAATCGACCGCAAGTGGGCACACAACATTTCGCTCAACCCCGACGGCGAAAACTGTATTCCCGAACGCACGTTCCACCATTGGCGGCACGCCTGCGAAGAACTTTTCCAGGTGAATATCGTCTGTCAGCGCTCGCGCAGTGGCGGCTCCTACTACATTGAAAATGCCACCGACATAAAAGAAAACAGTCTCCGTCAATGGCTCATCAGCACTTTCGCCGTCAACGACCTCATTAGCGAAGCACAACACATTAAAAATCAAATACTTTTTGAGGAAATTCCCTCCGGACAAAGGTTCCTCACCACCATCATTGAGGCCCTATGCGACAAGAAGGTGCTTGCGATGCAATATCGGGCTTTCTATCAGAAAGAACCCTTTACCACAATGATTTCCCCGCTCTGCGTCAAAGTCTTCAAGCAGCGCTGGTACGTGCTCGCTTTGCGCGAAGGGCTTGATAAACCCCGCATCTATGGATTAGACCGCATTCATTCGCTCGAAATTACCGACAACACTTACGAAATGCCGAAGGACTTTGATGCGGCGGACTATTTCGCCTCAATTTACGGGATAAGTGATGCCACCAAGGAACCCGAACCTGTGGAGCTGCGCGTCAGTGCCAAGACCGCCGACTACCTGCGGTCGCTGCCGCTGCACACGTCGCAACGCGAAATCGAACGTACCGACACGCACTCGGTCTTCCGCTTTTTCGTAGTGCCCTCTTTTGAATTCAAACAGGAACTTCTAACCCACGGGGCCAACCTGGAAGTCCTCAGTCCCGCTTGGCTTCGCAAGGAATTTGCCGACGAAGCCGCCAAAATCAGCAAGTTGTATTCAAAGAAATAGCGTTTGGGGATTATAACTGACTTCGTACTTGAGACTTTTTTGAGAACGGCCTGCGGAAGTTGAGTGTTTTACAAAAAAAGCCATTGTCAGCCCCGTTTTGCTACACCCCGAACAGTTTTTTGTGAAGTTCCCTGATCTTGTTTTTGTAGTCCCAATCTTTTTTGCCGAGAAAAGCGTGCAAATGACTGCGATTGGTGTCGAACATAAAACAAAGGAGGTACTTCGCAAAACGCTGCAACTCGTCGGGCGCAAAACTCTGCTCGAAACAGTCGTAGTCGTTGCCGCCTGAGTGGCTTTCTCTGTTGAGCACCATCCGACTTAACACGTTCTTGTAGGTTACGGTAATCTCATTGAACTTCTCCGATTCTTTACTAACACCCCAAATATGATAGGAATAGTCGTTGGCGGCCATACTCACGAAATCGGTATCGCACATAATTTTGGCATAATGCTCCAACACGCGGCGCATCTGGTTGCCAATGGTGACGTTGATCCGCTCGTCGTCGAGCGATTCGGCGAAGGCATAATCGAAAATGTTTTGCAGTTCCACCGCGTACTCGCCCTTCAGCCCGTCTTCTACCAGTTTGCGCTTCCGCAAATCAAAAAAGATTCTTTTTTCAGCTTCCTTTACATCATTCCTCAAAACGTAGGCAATCTGTTTCTGCACCTCAAACAAGTCGTTCACCGTGCGCTGGTCGTGCGACATAAGGAGGCCCTTGCTGGCTTTCGATTTCTTGAAAAGCTCCTGCAACTGCCACTTGATGAAGGTGAACACCCCGATTCGATTGCCATAGTCGAAACTGGTGATGGGGTCGTCGATGACGATGAAAAAGGGCTGCAGCTCTTCGGCATTCAGATCTTTCCTTTCAAAAATCGAGGTAAAGAAATACGCCAGTGCGATAATGTTGCGCTCGCCCGTGGAAACCTTGGTGGGTGATACGTTTTGCCCATTGGATTTCAACACATACGCCAAGTTATCGTATTCCAAATAAAGACGTTGCGGATTGCAGAAAACGTAGGCCAGGCACTGGTTGATTTTGTCCAATGCGAGGCGGAGGTTGGCCCGTTTCGATTGAAGCCCCTTCAACGCATTATCTTTTTTCTCAAGGTTCTGGTTCACTCTTATCCATTCATTCTCCAATGAAGAGTTCGCATTAACCTTCTTTTGGTATAAATCGAACGTATCGCGGTGGCGCAAATAGTGGATTTTCTTGCTGAGATCACACAAATACCTTTCAGTCTTTTCACAGTCGCGGGCAATGGCATTCAATTCTTCCAGCGCCATTTCAATGGTGCCGTACGCTTCATCTACTTCCTTATATAAATCTGTAAATTTTTGAATATCAATATTTTCAACTGAATCATACAGTACATCGCTCTTTGCATTGAGCGACCAGCGCAAATCCTTGAGCATATTATTGAGCAAGGCGGTTTTATCGTTGATGGCTTCCATTTCGGCCGCGCAAACATTTTTGGTCTGGAATTTGGGAAGTTGCACGGGGAAGTCCGTCAATTGGTCGGCCATCGCAGCCAAATCGCGGACGAACTGCTCGCGCTGTTCGTTCAAGACGCACGACAAACGGTGTCGCAGGTCGGCACGGTAGTCACCGCTGATGGCTTGGTGGCAGAGCGGACAGCGCTCGGCCTCCAACTTCAGAATGTCGTTTTGCGTTTTTTCAATGTAATGCGAAGAAGCCGGATTTTGAGCCAGCGAATAAATGAACAAGTCTCTTTCCGACAAGGAATCCTTTTCGAGGACACGGTTCAACAAGGCGTTCGCCTTCTCAATCAAAGACGGAGTGACCGAAAAGACGGGGCGGGTCCAAACGATTTCTTGCTTTCCTCGAATCTGATCGTATTTGTCAAAAGTAGCGGCGTAGTCTTTTTCCAACTGGCTTAACGATGTGGTCGCGTCTGGCAAATTCCGGCAATCGTCGAAATAGGAAATCTCAACACTGGTACGCTTCTTACGTCCTCTGATATTCATAACATCCGTTCTATATCCATCGTGCAAGATTTTCTCCAAATTGCTTTTTATGGCATTCATTTCTTTCGCCATCGCTGCACGCGATTTGTCGAGTCCGTCTTTTTTCCCTTTCAACTCCCGAATCTCTTCTCTCAGTGCGTCCTCCTGTGCTTTGTCAAGATTGTCGGGGCCCAAAATGACCATCGCTTTCAACCCGTTCTTCTCGATTTTAACATATTTTTCAATGAAATCCTCGTTGAAAACGAAAACCGAATCGCTGATTTCCGCAGAATCAACATTGGGCAGATGGGCGGAATACCCATCCAAACCTGCCCGGTCTTTAAGAGAGGCGATACAACGGGAAATCGTGGTTTTGCCGCTTCCGTTGGGACCGTACAAAATATTCACGGGATATTTCAAGATGTCTTTCAACTCGGTTTCTTCCGTGAAACAACCGCCTTTTACAATGACATTATTCGTATTTTCAAACATAATCTTTAATAACTTAAAAAAACTCGAGCAGAGGCCGCCTGTTCATCCAATTAACCGTTTTCACGTTTCGCCGTTTAACCGCTTCCACCATTCCACCTTTCGTCCAAATTAACCGAATTTCACCGAACCCTCACCCACTCTTGCAAACTCTCGTCGGTGTATTCGTTGAGCAGCTTGCCGTCCTGCCAGTTGTACTGCGGGTAGGTTTCGCGGAGGAACTTGACCGCGGTTTCAATGCCCTGACTGCCGGAGGTGGCGAACGGAATCAGCGTTTTGCCGTCGAGCTCGTTGTTGTCGATCCACGACCGGATGATGCGCGGACAGATGCCCCACCAGATGGGGAAGCCGACGTAGATGGTGTCGTAAGGTTCGATGTAGGTACACGCTTTCACCGTGGGGCGCTCGTTGGGGTCGGCCATTTCGAGCGATGAGCGCGACTGCTTGTTGCGCCAGTCGAGGTCGGCCTCGGTGTAAGGTTCGTAGGCCTCGATGCGCCAGAGTTCGAAACCGCCGACGCGGGCAAGGTCCTCGGCCGCTTTCTGGGTGTTGCCGGTAGCGGAGAAATAGGCGACGAGCGTTTGCGCATTCGCCTGCATTGCGATGGTTGCTAAACAAATCATAAGTAACTTTTTCATAATATCTTTTGGAAACTTCTATTTTTTACTTATTCCAGCCGCCCTCTGAATTTTGCGCAGTCCGTTAAAAATCCAAAAGGAAACGACGCTGCAAAGATACATTTTTCATAGGGATTTCATTACTCAGCAAGATGAAAATATTAAATATTCTAATAAATGTTCATGTTTACTCCTTTCTCCATTCAATGCTGTGCTCATTCAGCGTCAGTGTGTGCCCGCGAAACGTCCACTGACAACGCTTTTCTTTCATGCTCGGCTCCACGCCGATGCGCTCCGTGAACATCGCCTTCAGCTGTTCATACAAGTCTGGCGCAAAATCCGTCAGGCCACCGTAAACCCGCCTCGATGCTGCGAAACGGTTCGGCACTTGAAGCCGGATTCGAAAGCCGACAACCAGTGAGTCGTTCCGATTGAAATCGTAACTGCTGGCCACAATCTGCTTTTCGTCAATCCAGCGGAAGTATTGCTTGCGAAGGGCTTTGTCTTCTTCCTTCATTTGGGCATCTGTTCCTGGTCCATACCAGACCGGTTTTACAATGCTTGAAGGAGTTCCATTCAATCTTTTTTCAATTTGATCAACAGTCGTAATATTCAGATTATCAAGTTGTTTCCATAAAAGATCCATCAAGCTGATGATATTGTCGTAACCGATTGGGCGCAATGTGTCAAGGTGGTGAACAAAGTAGTGTATGGTGATGTTCGTGTCCACCACATCGATGAGCCCGAAGCTCTGGTCGTCTTGTTGGAACCGCATCAGAAACTGGTTGTCGCCCTGGTTCGTACCGCGGAAAATGTCGGCATATATCTTCGGCGTTCCCACTTCACCGATGTCTGCAATCTTGCATAATTTGCCATTCGCCAACGTAGAAACGAAGGTGTTGTTGTTGGCGGTCGTCCAGAAATATAACTGGTTGTTTACCACCCACATATTGCTAATCAGGGTGTCATAGACGACCTCGCGGGTGAATGTGCCCCAAGTGTATTTCGAAGGCAGCATGAAATAGGCCTCGAAGCTTGGGCTGATGTTATGCTTCCCCAAGATTTTCAATTTCACTCGATCCTCATTTCGCAGGGAACCGCCGAACAAGGTACCGCAATTGGGATTTTCAAGACGGTATATGCCCTCTTTTCGCAAAGAGAAATAGTCGTGATCTATCGCCACAATGCGCTTTCCACATGCGAAATGCACATGCTGTATTCCAGAATGTTTGTTCCGAAACCAAACGTAATCAGACAGAGTGCAGTATTCTTCTCCAGTGCGAAAATCCTTGTAAAATACCTTATAATCAGCATCTTCGTAAATCCAATCCGGAATATGGCTGACTTTTTCCCATTTCCATTGTTCGAAATCGAAACGACAACTGTGATAACCTTCATCCCAATAGGGTTTCACATACAATTCACCGTCGCGGCAAAAGATATCTGGAGCGAAAATGCCAGTTGCGTCTTGCGGCACAGGCGTCTTCCGCACGGTTTTTCCATCCAGCGAAACGGCGAGCAGATGATACTGGCTTGTCGGATTAAAAGTGTTGACCTCATCCTGTTTGTAAAAGCAGAAATAGTAATCTCGGCACTTGGCCGACTGCATCGGCGTGAAGGTGGAGGTGGGCGTGGCGTAGTCGGCCGCCGGAATCCAGAGCGTATCTTTTTTTACTGTAAAGTGTTGTGCCTGAATGTTTTCTATGTAAAAGCAAAGAAGAAGTAAAATCGGGATGAGGTGTTTCATGTTTTGGGGTGATAATTTTTGTTGACATATTTCTATTGGTAATACTTTTCTATGCCGCCGTAGCCGAAAATCAGTTTGCCCGCGCTGGTTTTGCTGATGAAGTTGGCGAGTCGCTTCCGGAATTCCTCCGGTCGTTGGCGGGCCGCGTCGATGTAGGCGATGCGGATGCGGCGGTAGGGTTCCGAGAATTGCTGGAAATGGCGCCATGCCGCGGCATCTTTCCGCACTTCCGCCAGAATGTCGTCGGGGAAAACGTACGGCTCGCAGATGACTGGCAGCACTGACGGACGGACTTTCGGGTGAATCATTCCCTGCTTTTCGAGCCAGATGAGCCGTTCAATGTTGGGGCGGGAAAACGCGCTGTCCTTCCGGCGCGGGGTGAAGCGGCGGGTGGCGTGCGTGGCATCGAGTGTGCCGGCCACGCCGTCAATCCAGCCGAAACAAAGCGCTTCCTCTACCGCATCGTTGTAGGAAATGCTCTCCTCGTTTGCCGCTTTCAATGGAAATACAAAAAAAATTTCCTTCTCCGTTTCAAAATGGTCGGCGAGCCACTGCCGCCATTCCGCGCGATTGCGGGCGCGAAAGGTCGGACGGTTTCTCTGGGCGGGAGTGGTGGATGTGGGCATTGGTTACGGTTCCGTTTTCAAGTTTTACAGAATGCAAAAATACGACAAAATTCACAAACAATTCACTCCGCATTTATTGTCTTGTATCCGCTAAAACAGTTGCACTGCCGCCAATTCGGTCCCGATTTCATGAATAACAGTTTGAATCTTTGCGACCTGCTTTTCCGATACATACTAGTCTTTCTTGTATTGTTTCTTGTATTGTCGCATCAACGAAGGATTGATTCCGGCCTGCTTTGTCAATTGCGATATATTGAAATAGTTGTAATAGCTTAAAAATGAAGGCAGGTCATATTTGTAAACGTTGGCGGAGGAGTGCGCATTTAATAGTGAACAGGCACTTGGCAGCCACATCCAAAGAGCAAGATACCATTATTCTTTTGTGGTACACATTGTAGCAGACGTCAAACACGCTATTTTGCTCGGGACTGCAGACTGTAAAAGAGTCCTGCTCATCCATAAAGAAAACGGCCTCCGGGTCATCCTTCTCCCGATGGACGATCTGCCAGGTCTCACCATCCAGAACGATGGGAATGCTTTCAGAGATTTCATTATTTTCCATAGTCGATATTTTGTGGTTATATGTAAAAATCCTCAACAGCGAGAGGCAAGCCAAATCGTGCCGCATTTTGACTCTGCAAAGATAACAATAATTTAGTGTTCGCAAGTTAGCGATGTAATCATAACAGACTTAGGACTTGGGACTTAGGACTTGAGACTTAGGACTTGGGAGTTAGGACTTGGGACTTGGGACTTGGGACTTATAACAGAGTGAAACAGTAAAAAAAATCTCCTCAACACATTGAATGTCGAGGAGATTTTCACTGTACCCGGGGCCGGGATCGAACCGGCACGAGTGTTACCTCATCGGTTTTTGAGACCGACGCGTCTACCTATTCCGCCACCTGGGCATCGGTTTTGAGGGTGCAAAAATACAACTTTTTTTAAATGGTTTGCATAAAAACAAAAATTTTTTCTCGTATTTTTGCAACCGAGTTTCAACATTAACGGGAATTTCACAATGAACTCATTGTCAGCATTTTACAATTCGCTTCTTAAAATTTCACCCATCACGATTCCGCAAACCGGGCGCGATACCGATTGGCTGACAACACTTTTTTGCGCAATTATCGTACTTCTCACCCTCATAATTGTCAATGGCCGGCGCAAATTCTCGTACATCATACGCGCACTTTTCTCTTCCCGCTCTCGCTCGCAGCTCCTGCGCGAAAGCAAGCCTTTGGAAGAATGGATTTACGTTTTCATCCTTCTTTACGTTTTCTTGGTGCAAGGCATCCTAATCACTTTTCTCATAAACACCTACGCACCACCTATCGCCGAGCACTTCGCTCCCTTCCTGCTCTACCTCACCTGCACCGCCGCTATCGTCGCCGACTACTTTCTCAAACGCTTCAACCTCCGCATCCTCACCTTCATCTTTGAATGCTCCGATGACCGAGCCATCTTCTTAGAAAATAGATTTTTCCACCAAATCTGCAGTTCCCTCCCCCTACTCCCCATCGTCATGATTGCCACCTACACCAACTCACCCGCCTGGCTCTTCGCCTTCATTCCCATCTACGTCGCCACCTATGCCCTCATGATTTATAAAACCCTCAGACTAAAAAGTTCCTCATTAACATTTTTACAATTTTTTTTGTATTTTTGCACCCTTGAAATCTTACCTGTTTTAGTCATTGCAAAACTATTACTAACTATCAATTAATCAATAAATTACATCACGAAAACAAAAACAACGATTTGCGGAAATGAAAGTTAAAAACATCCTTATCTCCCAAAATGCACCAGCAGAATTTGACAAATCCCCCTATGCTGATTTAACCAAAAAGTACAGTATCAACATCGATTTTTTCAAATTCTTCCGTATTGAAGGAGTCACCTCCCGTGAGTTCCGCGAAGCCCATGTCAGCATTCCTGAACACGATGCCGTGGTCTTCACCAGCAAAACCACCGTCGACTACTTCTTCAGTTTGGTTAAGGAACTCCGACTTGAACTTTCGGAAGACATGAAGTATTTCTGCACCACCGACCAAGTGGCCTTCTATCTTCAAAAATACATCCAATTCCGCAAACGCAAAATTTTCTTTAACAAAAACAACAGCGTCAAGGGTGTTTTCGACCTGTTTCTGAAGAATCCCGAATATAAATATTTGTTGCCTTGCGGTGCTGACTCCATGGCCACCCAATACGCCGACTTTTTCAAAGAGCATAACATCGCCTACTCGCAAGCTGTTATCTATAAAAACGTACCCGCCGACATCAAATCGTCCATCGACATCACCAAGTACGATATGATTATCTTCTTCAGTCCTTCCGGAATTTCTTCCCTCAAAGCAAATTACCCGGACTTTTCACAAGAAGAAGTGGCCTTCGGCGCACTCGGCACCGGCGCTTGCGAAGCCATCATCAATGCCGGCTTCGAACTCCATGTCCAAGCCCCCACCAAGGAACACCAGTCCATCACCTCCGCCATGGACGCTTTCTTGAAAGAACATGCTACCAGAAGACGCTAATATTCACATACATACGTTTTCCAAAGACGAACGACTCTGTTCTGAAGTCCAAATCGAAAACCTTCTCCAGAAAAAGCAAAAATTTTTCTGCCATCCCATCAAATGTTTTTACTCCGTTGAACCGATTACAGAAGAAAATTCTGCAAATCAGTTGGTTATTAGTGTTGGAAAACGATTTTTCAAACACGCGGTCGACCGCAACCGCATAAAACGACTTCTTCGCGAGGCCTACCGAAAACACCAACACGAAATTCTCGACCCTGTTTTCAAAAACAACAACCAAAGGGTGCAAATCTTCCTCATCTATGTTTCCAAGGAGATTTCATCCTACAATTTGATAGAGGACAAAATAATCGAGGTCCTACATCGTTTAACCATAGTTAATCATTAAGGGACTTCATGAAAAAGGCATACGCTTATTTCAAAAAAGGATTGGCATATATTTTGATTTTCTTTATCAAAATATATCAGTGGACGCTCTCCCCCTTCGTGGGCAGGGCCTGCCGCTACACTCCCACATGCTCAAATTATGGCATAGAAGCCCTGAAAAAACACGGTCCATTCAAAGGCACATGGCTGACCATCAAACGCGTTTGTTCCTGCAATCCGTGGGGTGGAAGTGGCTATGATCCAGTACCTTAAATATAAAAAGATGAAGTATTTCAACACTCTCATTTCTAAAAAAATGAAACTCATCGTTGTCGCACTCCTTACCGTGGCGACTCTCGTGCCCGCACAGGCACAGAACGATTTCGAAATCGCTAAAAATGTCGATATCTTTATCACCATTCTGCGCGAGCTTAATGCCAAATACGCCGATGAAATCACACCGGGCGACCTTACCCGCACCGCCATCGATGCCATGCTGGAGAGTCTCGACCCGTACACGGTCTATTACACTGAAAATGAGATAGAAGACGTAAAAATGCTCACCTCAGGGCAATATGGCGGCATCGGTGCGCTCATCCAGCAGTACGACAAGGACAAAGTCGCGATTTCCGAAATTTACGAAAACTGTCCCGCCCACAAGAGCGGCCTCCTCGCCGGAGACATCATCCTCAAAATCGACGGCAAGTCAGTCGCTGGCAAGAGTTCCACCGATGTCAGCTCCGCCATGCGCGGCCAACCCGGCACCACCGTCAACCTGGAAGTCTTCCGCCCCTCCAAAAACAAAAACTTCACCTTCGCCATCCGCCGCGAAGAAGTCAAATTGCCTAACATCCCCTATTACGGCATGTTAGACGAGACCGTCGGCTATATCAAACTCGACCAATTCACCGAAAATGCCGGCGGAGAGGTCAAAGAGGCTTTCAACAACCTCAAGGGACAAGGCATGAAAGCCCTCATCCTCGACCTTAGAAACAACGGTGGCGGTCTGCTTCAAGAAGCCGTCAAAATCATGAACATTTTTGTGGATCAAGGCACGGTGATAGTCAGCACCAAAGGAAAAATCGAAGATCAAAACCATATTTTCCGCACCCCGGCGCAACCCATCGACCGTGACATTCCCGTGGTGGTTTTGGTGAATGAAAATAGCGCTTCTGCCTCCGAAATCGTTTCCGGGGCTTTCCAAGACCTCGACCGAGGAGTCATCGTTGGGCACAAAAGTTTCGGTAAAGGATTGGTACAGAACATTGTACCTCTGAGTTTCAACTCATCCATGAAACTTACCGTTTCCAAATATTACATTCCCAGCGGCCGCTGTGTGCAAAAAATCGAATATTTCAGCAAAGACTCCACAAAGTCTCACGTCATCCCCGACTCCCTCGCAGTGGCTTACAAGACGCAAAACGGCCGCACCGTCTATGACAAAGGCGGTATCGAACCCGATGTAAAAACGGAAGACATCTTCGCCAGCAACGTCCTTACTGCTCTCATTCTCAACAACTTGATTTTTGATTTCGCCAACCAATACCACGCCAACCACACCATGATTCCAGAGGCAAACCAATTTACTGTGGATGACGATTTGTACCAAGAATTTGTCAACTTTCTGAAGAACAAAGACTACAACTACACCACAGAAACAGAAATGGTAATGGAAGATTTGAAAGAGGCAGCGCAAGATGAAAAATACTTCGATAAAATCAAAACCATTTACGAGCAACTCGAACAGAAGTTGAAGGATGAAAAATCCGCAGACTTGCAAACCTACAAGCAAGAGATCAGCGAATTTTTGGCAGGAGAGATAGCGGCACGTTATTACTATCAAAAGGGCCGCATCATCAGCGAATTGACCGTTGATCCGGAAGTTGCCACTGCGATTTCAGTATTAAAAGACCAGAATCGCTATCGTTCAATACTGAAAATCAAGTAATTGCTAATGTTTGGCAAAAAAGCACACCGCTTTATTTATCTCACCACGCTGGTGCTTCTCGCCATTTCGATTCCGGTATCGGTGGCGCTGCCCAATGTGCTCGGGGGCGTGCTATTTGCCAATTGGATTTTGGAGTGGAATTGGAAAGAGAAGTGGGAACGGATGAAACAGAACCGATTAGCGATGATTTTGGCGCTATTTTTCTTCTGTTTCGGTTACACCTTCATTGGCACAACGAATGCCGCAGCCACCTGGTATGACTGGCTGAGCAAGACACCGTTTTTTTATTTTCCCGTGGTGGTTGCGTCCACCGCTAAACCGGAGCTCCGTTGGCAGAGATTTTTCCTCCTCGCCTTTTCCATCGCCACCTGCGTGGGAGCCGCTTTGTGTGTTATCATCATGCAAGCCAAGGGGTTAATTGACGTGCGACAAGGGGGGCTCTTCATCTCGCACATCCGTTTCAGCATCTGCGCCGTACTATCCACCCTCTTCTGCCTCCATTTTGCACTACAGAAAAACGGCTACCCGTTGTCGATACAACTGTGCTGCATCCTCATGTCCGTTTGGCTCGTTGCCTACCTTTTTTACACGCAAGTCGCCACCGGCATTCTGCTGCTTTCCCTTTCATTCATCATCACATTTTTCTATTATCTTTTCAAGAAAAAAGAGGTTCATGGACGCGCTATCATCCTCATTGTCAGCGGATTAATATGCATCGCACTCGCTACCAGCTTTACCGTTGTCACTTACCAATACTTTCATTACGACAAAAATAAGGAAATCGGGCTCCCAGCCTTCACCGCACGTCATAATCCCTACACCCACCTATCCGCACAAAATACTGATTCTCAAATTGTTGAAAATGGAAACAAACTCGGTTTGTATGTTTGTGAAATAGAGTTGCGAGAAGAATGGGGAAAACGCAGCAAAGTACCTTACGACAGCGTTTCAAAAACGCTGATTCGCTACCTCAATTCCATGGGCGAACATAAAGATGCACAAGGCATGGAAAGCCTCGAAGCCGACGACATCATAAACATTGAAGCGGGAATTGCCAACGTGGACTATCTGCAACAATTCGGATTGAAAAAGATGCTTTACCCCACATATTTCACTTTTTCACTTTACAAAAAATATGGCATTACCAGCAATTCGTCGCTTTTACAGCGGTATGAATTGTGGCAAGCAGGCGCACAAGCGTTTCTGCATCAACCCATTACAGGATACGGGATGGCTTGCAACAAAGCCGCCATCAATCAAGAGCTCGAAAAGCGCAACTCGGAGCTGAAACCCGACATGGGCGCGCACAGCCAATTTCTAACTTACGCCCTCATGGGTGGAATACCGCTGCTGTTATGCTTTTTATGTTTGCTTTTCGCCCCATTTTTCGACAAAAAACGCAAAATCTCATTCCTTTACATCCTCTTTTTTGCGGTAATGGCAATTTCCATGCTTTACGAAGACACCCTTGAAACCACTACCGGCATCAACCTTTTCCTACTGTTCAATTCGTTCTTCCTTTTCTGCTCACATCCAGAAGAAACACAGTCCAATTAACGAATTGGGCCGATTTTGTCATGCTGATGGGGAGAGTTATACAAGGGAATCGCCTTCCCCAAAAACTGACATTTTGTCAGTCGCGCAGCAATGGCACGAAATTTGTATCTGCCGGCGCGCCTTTGGCGAATTTGCATATTATCATTAAAAAAAACATAAACATGAACAAAGGACAAATTAACGTACAAACCGAAAATATTTTTCCGGTGATTAAAAAGTTCTTGTATTCAGAACACGACATTTTCATTAGAGAATTGATTGCCAACGCAGTAGACGCATCGCAGAAGTTGAAAACGCTGCACACAATGGGAAAATTCGAAGGCGAACTCGGAGACCTCACCATTGATGTAAAAGTGGACAAAGAGGCAAAAACCATCACCGTGAGCGACCACGGAATCGGCATGACAGCCGAAGAAGTTGACAAATACATCAACCAAATCGCCTTCTCCGGCGCAGAGGAATTTCTCGAAAAATTCAAGGTCGAAGGTGGAAACATCATTGGCCACTTCGGTCTCGGTTTCTACTCCTCATTTATGGTTTCTGAGAAAGTAGACATCATCACAAAGTCGTACCAACCTGACACAAAGGCGGTTATGTGGAGCTGCACCGGTTCACCCGACTATGAGATGTCGGAAGTGGAAAAAGCAGAGCGCGGCACCGACATCATTTTACACATTGCCGAAGATGCCACCGAATTTCTGGATGAGTCAAAAATTGTGGCCTTGCTCCGCAAATATTGCCGTTTTCTTCCCATCCCCATCCGTTGCGGCGAAGAAAGCAAGTGGGAAAAGCCCGAAAACGCAGAAGCAAAAGAGGGGGAAGAAGTGAAAGAAGTGGAAGTTAAAGTTCCGCGCATCATCAACAATACCAACCCGTTATGGAAACAAACGCCTTCCACCATCCAACAGGAAGACTACCTCAACTTCTATCGCGAGCTCTATCCGATGACCTTTGAAGAACCGCTCTTCCAAATCCACCTCAATGTAGACTATCCTTTCAATCTCACCGGCATTCTCTATTTCCCCAAGGTGAAAAACCAACTCGAAATTCAGAAAAATAAAGTACAACTCTATTGTAATCAAGTGTTTATCACCGATCAATTGGAAGGCATCATTCCCGAATTCATGATGTTGCTCCACGGTGTCATCGACTCTCCCGACATTCCTCTCAACGTTTCACGTTCCTACCTGCAAAGCGATTCCAACGTCAAGAAAATTTCCACCCATATCACCAAGAAAGTAGCCGACAAACTCGAAGAAATGTTCAAAAATGACCGTGAAGACTTCGAAAAGAAATGGGACGACCTGAAGGTTTTCATCGAATACGGCTGCTTGACCGATGAAAAATTTTATGAAAGGGCCAAGAATTTCATTCTTTTCAAAAATGTGGATGGCAAATATTACACGATGGACGAATATCGTGCCGGGATTGAAACCTTGCAGAAAGATAAGAACGACACCGTCGTTTACCTTTACGCGCATGATGTTAATACTCAGCACGTTTACATCCAATCCGCGAAAGAGAAAGGTTACGACGTTTTGTTAATGGACGGATTTTTGGACACTCATTTCATCAACCTTTTGGAACCGAAAATCGAGAAATGCCGTTTTGCGCGCGTCGATGCCGATGTAATGGAAAAGCTCATCGAAAAAGATGATGTAATGCCCGCCAAACTTTCTGAAAACGAACAAAATTCATTGAAGGAAATTTTTGAAAAAAGTGCTGACAAAGAGATGTTTACAGTTCAAATTGCCAATTTGAGCGAAAGCGAACTTCCCATCATGATCACACAAAACGAGTTCATGCGCCGTTTCAAAGACATGGAGAAACTGTCGGGACAGAAGAGTTTTTATGGCGACTTCAACCACTACAACCTGGTAGTCAACGGCAACCACCCACTTTCGACCAAGATATTGGAAGAAACCGACACCGAGAAAAAAGACAAGATGACACAACAACTCATCGACCTCGCACTGTTGTCGCAGAACCTGCTCACAGGCGAAAAGCTGAGCGACTTTGTGAAGAGAAGCGTCGAGATGATGTGAGGGTTTAGGGCTTAGGGTTTAGGGCTGCTACGGCGAAACAACCATAGAGAGCCGCTGTTTCCGTACGGAGACGGCGGCTTCCTAATTTTACCTCCTTATATTTCAATGATTTGCACAATTTTATCTCCGAAGCGGAGAAGTCTCCTTCGGGGCCTATCAGCAACAAGACCTCGCCAGAATCCCACTTCTCGTCCACCAGCTGAACATCATTCTGGTCATCACACCAAGCCACGTATTTGAGCGTGTCGGTCTCGCTTTGTTGTTTCACAAAATCCTCAAAATCAACCATTTGAAGTTGAGGCAACCAAGCCGTTTGCGACTGTTTGAGGGCGGACACCGCAATACGCTGCATACGTGCCAAATCCAACTTGCGGCGTTCCGAATGTTCACAGATGACAAAGGTGATTTTTTCCACCCCGAGTTCGACACCCTTTTCCACCAGCCACTCCATACGATCAGGGTTCTTAGTGGGAGCGACGGCGAGATGCAGCTTTACCTTCCTGGGGGAAACCACCTGACGCTCTGTCACTTCAGCGATGCAGGAGGAAGGAGTGACGGCCACCAATGTCGCATCCGCCAAAGTTCCGCATCCGTCCGTCAAGCGGATGGCATCTCCGGGACGCTTGCGCAACGCCTTGGCACAATGGCGCGCATCATCCCACGT
>JAKSME010000109.1 GCA_024400785.1 Bacteroidales bacterium | reverse complement strand
ATAAGCAAGACGGTCTTTTTCATAACTTTTGATTTTTAATGTTTTACGGGCTCGGCATCCATCGCGAGGCGGATGCCGATACGGTTATGAACTCTCGTTGGGTCCACGCCTCTGCGAAATCGAATATCCATCATATTCCCAACGACAAGCTCCGGTCCACCGCCACGATACGACTTTTTAGTTCCCTCTTTCGGGCCTGTGGGATTGTTGAAGGCGGTTTGTGTCTGATAATAGGTGTCGCTGTACCAGTCACTGCACCATTCTGCTGCATTCCCCGTCATATTGTACAGTCCCAAGCTGTTGGGCTTCCTTTCACCAACATTTTCAGGATTGCACCATACTTCAGACTTCTTATTGGAAATTGTTGCTGTGAAAATATATGACACTTCCGACAAGTTGTCACTTCCTGCATATTTGAACTTGTCTTGGTGGATTCCGCCGCGTGCGGCATATTCCCATTCCGCTTCAGTCGGAAGGCGGAAACGCATTCCGGTCAGTCTGTTTAATGAGTCAATGAAATCCTGCGCCTCGTACCACGTAATATCCATCGCCGGCCAAGAATCAGTGGCATCTGGATAATAGTAACCTTCGACAAAGTGAGATTTTTTGTGTACGATGGTGGAGTAAAGTTTTTCTGTAACTTCCAGTTTTGCAATGTAGAATGGTGAAATGGTCACGCTGTTTTCACCTTGGATGCATTTTCGGCAAACAGTATCCTTCTCATTGCGGGGGGTACATCCTCGCTGGTATGTTCCGCCTTCGACTTTTACCATCACGATGTCAATTCCCCGTACAGGGATGACAAGGCTGTCTTGTTGTGCCTTCAAGCCGCAGGAAAGTGCCACAAGGCAAAGGCACACAATGAAACTTTTGGCTTTCATAATTCGAGGTTTTATAAAAATCTTAAAAAAGAACTATATAAACGACTGGAAAATTGCATCAAGAATAATTAAAATTGTGTAAAAGGATGTCTCTCTCCTTTTATGTACTTGCCGTTCACTTCACCGAAATCTATCTGCCGTATTAATTCCTTAATGCTTTCATTCTCTTCTTCCGCTGAAGAAAACATCATCGGGGTGATTGAAGCGAATCCATACCCGCCATCTGTAAAAGTTTGAATGGCCTTTTTATTCTTCGACAAATCTCTTGCCAACTCCGCTTTATTGACATACTTGTAATAGTTATACACATGGTTTTTCTGTCCGAATGTGCAATAACTTATTAAAAAGAAACCGATGAATAGTATTGAATATTTGTTCATAATTGTGCGCGTAATTTATTGATATAACGTAATTTACAAGTATTATTCGATTTTTTTTGAGTTGGATGTTTTTCTATATTACCACCCCTTTGTCCCCTCCTTAAAAAGGAGGGGAATTCATTGCTGACGCTCAATTTTTTTCAAAAGAAATATCACAATTGTACTAAAGAATAACGAATAGTTGATATGTATGCAGTTATTCGCTATTCACTATTCACTGTTCACTATTTCATTTCTCCGCCACCGGCAAACGCGCACCGTAGCGGAGCGCTACATGAGGATGTTGTTCTTGCCCAACCGTTGCAGGTCGGAAATGCGGGATGATATGAAAATGTGATGCTTTTTCATCTGGGCTTTTCTGTTTTCAAACGACAGCGCAAACTTACGAAATTCTTTCAAACGATTTGCAATCCGTACCTTTTTTTCTTTCATTTCTGATAATCAATAAGTTGTGGCGTATTTTAACTTTAGCGATGTCTCATCGGAGCGGATTTTCGGTAAAATTGAGTGCTGCGCTTGGTTTGATCTCCACTAACCACTAACAACTCGCTTAACCGACGTTAACCGTTTAAGCGTTTAACCGAATTTAACCGTTTCCACGACGTTAACCGTTTAACCGAATATCACCATTATGGCAACAAAAAAAGCGACTGACACCGCCAGTCGCTTTTCCATTATAAGTGGACGAAATTACTTCTTCACAATTTTCTTTACGCTTACATTCTCGTTATTGAAAATAACAGAAACGAAATAAACACCAGCTTCGAGGTCGCTGATGTTGATGCTGTTTTCGTTGCTTGATTTTACCAACTGCCCACAGTTGTTGTAGATGTCGATGGTGCGGAAGTTCTCAACATTTATAGTGATGTTGTTGCTTGCGGGGTTCGGATAGATGGAATAGGTGATTTCGTTTTCATTGACGCCGGTGCCGTTTTGGAAATAACCGAATTCAGTCCAGCCGCCGGTAACTGACATGTCGAATTTAGCATAACCGAATTTCCCGTTTGAAAATTTCAAAAAAGCGTAACCGGGTTGCTCGTCGAACCAAACCGTTACCATATTGGTGGACCAATATTGCCACGGGCTGGTGATGTGGCTGATCATTTCGGCGGCGGTGAAGTTCATAACAGTGTACATTTGGTCATTGCTGGGAACTGCAATCTGGGTGCCGTTGATGGGTTCCAACTGTACCTCGCTCGGATCGTAAGGATTGAAGGTAAAACGTGCCGTACCATCAATAATTACTTGGTTGCCAGTCGGTTGAACGGGAACCATGGTGTAATTTTGCGCAAATGCGAAAACACTCATCAAGCAGAGTGCGAAAACGGATAAAACTTTCTTCATGCTTTTTAAATAAGGTTTGTAATCTGATAAAATTGAGGGCGCAAAAATACAATTTTTTTGCAAAATATTGCCTGCATCCGCAGCGATGTGACGCGACTGCCTTTGCAGATCTTGAATACGCAAAATGAAAATTTAGTTGTAATTTTGCCGTCGGAATCAAAAGCATACTTGAATTAAAAAATCAAACTATGAAATTTCTTCGTCGCTCTGGCTTGGCATTGCTCACGGGCATTCTCCTTTGGCTGTCGTGGCCTCCCCACGGTTTCGCATTTCTCAGCTTTTTCGCCTTCGTCCCGCTCTTTTTTGTGAGCGAGGCATTGGCTGATGATAAGGTCCGCTTCCCGTTTTTCAGTGGCATGGGATATTCATACATCAGTTTTGTGGTGTGGAATGCCTGTACCACTTGGTGGGTATGGAACAGCACTCCCGAAGGCGCGCTCGCGATGATTCTTCTCAATGCGCTCTTTATGTCCATGATTTTCGGCTGTTGGCAGCGTTTCCGCAGTTTGCAACTGCCCGCCATCGCCACGCCCATCTGCTTCGTCGCCTTCTGGTGTTCCTGGGAATTTCTTCACCTGAATTGGGATATCACCTGGCCCTGGCTCAATCTCGGGAACATTTTCTCTAATTGTACTCAATTTGTTCAATGGTACGAAGTTACGGGTGCTTTCGGCGGCACCGTCTGGATTCTCGTTGCCAACTTTTTAGCTTTTTTCTTGATGAAAAACTTAAAAGAAAATCGCAAGAAAACCATCGTTTTCGGCAGTGCATTGCTGGCTTGGATTGTGCTGCCCGCTACCGCTTCCCTCATTCGCTACTCTACTTACCCAATGCCGAATGAAAGTACGGATAAGTCTATTGAAGTTGTTGTGGTTCAGCAAAATACTGATCCCTGGGAAGAAGAGTACTCGATGTCGAACCAGGAACATGCCGCCCGAATTTTGTCGGTGGCCGCTTCCAAGATGACACCATCAACCAACTTGGTGGTTTGTTCGGAGTCGGCTTTGGCTAATACAATGGAATACAACTGCTTGCTGAGTGGCAATGCCCGACAAAGCCACGTGTATGGAGGTTTGAATTTGATGGATTCTGCCATTTTATTGCATCCGGAACTGAATTTCATCTTTGGTACTTCGCTGTGCCGTTTTTCCGACCACCAGTTTACTGAAACCGCCCGTCCGGTGATGGGTTTCGGAAAAAGCTGGGTGGATTATTACAACGCCTCCGTTGCTTACAATCGTTACGGTGTGGTAGGCACTTACGCCAAAAGTAAGTTGGTTCCCGGGGTTGAAAAAATGCCTTATCCCAAGATTTTCGGTTTCTTGGAGCAGCTGGCCATCGACCTGGGCGGTACTTCCGGCTCCCTCGGTTGCGACAGTGCCCAACGCTGTTTTCAGCTGTGCGACTGTGGCGGTGTAAAAGTCGGTGTGCCAATTTGTTACGAGTCTGCTTATGGGGAACATTTTGGGAAGTTCGTGCAGAATGGAGCGCAAGTGATGGCGGTTATCACCAACGATGCGTGGTGGGGAAACACGCCCGGTCACACACAGCACTTCCAATTTTCGAAACTCCGTGCCGTCGAAAGCCGTCGCACCATCATGCGTGCCGCCAACACGGGCACTTCCGCGTTCATCAATGAACGTGGCGATGTTCATCAGGAAACGAAATACGAAACACGGACTGCCATCCGTGAAAATGTGTTTGTAAATAACGATGTCACTTTTTATAACCGTCACGGTGACTATATCGCGCGGTTTTTTGCCCTCTTGTCGGGATGTATTGTGCTGTTCGCCATTACTTTGCGTGTAGGTCGCTTCCTTCGTAGAAAGAAAGGCCGTGCGCTTCCGACGAGCGAGAATTAGCGGTTCAAAACCTCAAACTCTGAATTTTTACTGATATATTCGGGAACAATTTCCTTCATCTTATTGACGATGACAAAGGGGTCTTCGTCTCTGAGGGCGATTAGTTCGTCGATTTCTTTGGAAACTTCTGCATAGTTGTAGGTGCGCACTTTCGCAATCATGATTTTGGGATTGGGTGTCTCCGTGGTGTTTTCTTTGTTGGCCAAAAGTTCCTCGTACAGTTTTTCTCCAGGACGTAAGCCGGTAAATGTGATTTGAATGTCGGTTCCCAAAATAAGGCCGGAAAGGCGTATCATCTTGACTGCCAAATCATAAATGCGGACAGGTTTTCCCATGTCGAAGATGAAGATTTCGCCGCCGTTGCCCATGGCGCCAGCGTTGATGACCAGCTGGCAAGCTTCGGGAATGGTCATGAAGAAGCGGGTGATTTCGCGGTCGGTGACGGTGACGGGTCCGCCGTTTTCAATCTGTTTTTTGAAGATAGGAATAACGGATCCGTTGGTGCCCAACACGTTGCCGAAGCGCGTAGTGATGAATTTGGTGGTGTTCTGCTCGAAATTGAGCGACTGAACGTAAATTTCTGCGATGCGTTTGGAACAACCCATCACGTTGGTCGGGTTGACGGCCTTGTCGGTGGAAACCATAACAAACTTTTGCACACCGTATTTAACCGACAAATCTGCTAACAGTTTGGTTCCCTGTACGTTATTTTTGATGGCAGCGCTAACATTTTCTTCCATCATTGGCACATGTTTGTAAGCGGCAGCATGATAAATGATGTCGGGGCGTTCTCTGGAAATGATGTCGCTCATCTTCACTTCATCGCGAATGTCCACGATTTCAATGTCAATATTTCTGGGTTCGCCGGAATTGAAACATTCACCGCGCAGATAGAAAACCGGCGTTTCCGCATTGTCGATGAGGATGAGCCGCTTGAATTGATACTTCATGACCTGGCGCACGATTTCACTGCCAATCGAACCTGCAGCCCCGGAAATTAAAATAGTTTTCCCACATAAGTCTTTGGTAATCAATTCTGTATCTAAAACAATCTGGCTGCGGTCAAGCAAATCTTCAATTTTAACCTTTTTTATTTGTTTGAAACTCAGCGCACCATTAATCCATTTGGCCACTGGCGGAACCACCAAAACTCTGGCATTGTATTGAAGACCGATTTCCGTGATGTTGTTGGTGATCCTCGGCGGTAGATTTTGTATGGCGATGATGAGAAAGTTGATGTTGTGCTTGGAAAGATATTCCGCTAAGTTGTCGTAATTGTGTACGGTAATGTTTTCGATTTTCATTCCAATTTTGTTGGGATCGTTGTCGAAAAAGGCCAGTACGTTGTATTTTGAGCGCGGGTCGCGGTCGAGGGCGCGTTTGGTGTTACTCCTGTTGTACCCGCACCAACAATGACAACATCGCGTTTTTTGCGCGCCGGATTGATGATTTCAAGGTAAAAGGTTTTGAAAGTCAATCGGTAAAAAATCATCCCTAAGGAGGTGATGAAAAATTCCATCGCGATGACGGAATTGGGAATCAGATAGGATTTGCTAAAAGCGTAACTTGTTGCATTTATGGCAATTAAAAGAGCAGAGCCAGCTAAATTTGCCAAAAGGATACGGAAAATATCGCTCGTGCTTGTGTATCGAACTACAATTTTGTAAATTTTGAAAATGATAGAAAAAACAATGCGTACCCCCATGATTAGCAGGGGAATGAAAATGTATTCGCGAATGCTGAAGGATGCTTTGGTGAGAATGGCGAAGTCGCTGCGGCAGAAAAGTGCGAACCACGCGGCTATAAAAACCAATATCGCATCAGTGAGCAACACCCAGAGGCTGTTGGCAACACCATGCGATTTAATGAACATTTTTATATATAGTCTGATGGGCATGATGTAGTGATAAAACGGCTTTTTTACGGCAATTACGTCCGTTTGTTACAATTTTTATTTTAAAATGAAAATTTATCTTCTTGAATATCAATTAGTTGTATTGTATTTACTTTCTTTTCGTCGAAAGGAAGCTGTATTTTGATGTAATTGTCGGTAAAACCGAACATCATATCGCCCTTTTCTTCAGCTTCTAACAACACGGGGCGGCATTCGCCGATGTGTTCGCGGTAGAAAATGGCCTTTTTCTTTTCAGAAAGTGCCAAAAGTTGATTGGTACGTTCTTTTTTTACAGGCGGCGACACCTGGTTTTTCATGGCTGCGGCAATGGTGCCGGGGCGTTTGGAGTAAGTGAAAACGTGACAGTAGCTGATGGGCAGATCCTCCAGAAAGCGAAGTCCGTCGGCGAATTCGTCGTCGGTTTCACCGGGGAAACCAGCGATGATGTCCATGGCGATACAGGCGTGCGGAAGCATTTTTTTCACCTTCATCACTTTTTCAGCGTACAGTTCGCGGGTATAGCGGCGATGCATGTCGCCCAACACTCGGTTGCATGCCGACTGCAATGGAATGTGAAAGTGTGGCATAATCACCTTTGAATCAGCGGATAACGCAATAATTTCATCGGTGAGCAGGTTGGGCTCAATGGAGGAAATTCGCACGCGGACATCATAATTTCTTCCTTCGATGGCCTTCAGGAGTTCGTAAAAACTGGAGCCGTTTTGCCGACCGAAGTCACCGAGGTTAACCCCGGT
>JAKSME010000108.1 GCA_024400785.1 Bacteroidales bacterium | reverse complement strand
TTTTTCATTCATAAAATAATCAACAACATTTCTCGTTATGCTCTTGCAAAAAAAGGAATCATGACAGAGCAGAAGAACATCAAGATCGAAGACTTTGACTACGAATTAGATAACGAACGCATCGCATTTTATCCGAAAGAAGTCCGTTCAACCTCCAAATTACTGGTTTATCATCGTGGAAATCAACAAATTGAGGATAGCGAATTTCAAAATCTACCACAATTTTTAACCCCAGATATGATGTTGGTTTTCAACGATTCTAAGGTCATACACGCCCGCCTATTGGTGCATAATGCAACAGGAGCTGCCGTCGAGATTTTTTGTTTGGAACCGATTCTTCCTACCACCGAACTCACACAAGCATTGGCTCAAACGGGGAAAGTCACCTGGAAATGTTTCGTTGGAAATGCCAAAAGATGGAAACATCCCCTTGGCTTTCAAGTCGACATCCATGGGCAATCGATTACCATTACCGCAGTGAAAGGCGAGCAAGTTGAAAATGCCTTCTTGGTGGAATTTACTTGGGATGAGGATGTTACGTTTGCAGAATGGGTTGAGGCCTATGGAAAAATGCCTTTACCTCCCTACATCAAGCGAACAGCGGAAAAGGCCGATGAAAATCGCTACCAAACCGTGTATGCACATTACGACGGGTCGGTAGCGGCACCGACTGCGGGGCTGCATTTCAGCAATGAACTTATCGCACAAATTTCAGCACAAGGAATTGATACTGAATATGTTACACTCCACGTTGGCGCTGGAACATTCAAACCTGTAACAGCAAGTGAGATCGGCGACCATTTCATGCATGATGAACAGATTGTCATCCGCAGGGAGCTGATTGAACATCTTTTGCAAAATATGGATAAAAAAATTGTTGCTGTCGGCACCACCGTTACACGCAGCTTGGAATCCATTTTCATCATCGGGGCAAAACTGAAATTGGGCCTTCCGAATCCGCTTCACGTAGAGCAATGGGAATATTATGAAAACCCAGACATTCCGGCCACACAACCGGAAAAAGCCTTGCAAGCGATTCTCAACTACCTAATCGACAATGATTTAGAATATGTAACCACGTCCACACAATTGATGATTGTTCCTTCTTATCAATTTAAAATGATGAAAGCCATCATCACCAATTTTCATCAACCAAAGAGCACATTGTTGCTGCTCATTTCGGCATATTTGGGTGATGAATGGAGGAAGATTTACGCACACGCGATCAAAAACGAATACCGATTTTTGAGTTATGGTGATGCCAATTTTTACACGTGGTGATAAGGTTCTCCACGCAAAATGGTCATAGCTCGGTAGAGTTGTTCAGCAAAAATCAAACGTGTAAGTATGTGAGGGAAGGTCATTTGTGATAATGACATCAACGCATTGGCGCGTTGGTAAACTTCTTCAGAGAAGCCATACGCACCACCGATGACAAACACCAAACATTTCCTTCCACTGCTCATTTGCTGTTGCATGAATTTGGAAAAAGCCACGGATGTCATTTCTTTCCCATGTTCATCCAAAAGCACAACAAAGTCGGAGGTATCCAACTTCTTGAGAATCAACTGTCCTTCCTGTTTTTTCTGTTCATCCACCGATAGTTTGGTGTTTTTGAGATAAGGGATGGCGTCGATTTCGAAAGGAATATAGAATTTAATCTTCTTAACGTAAGCATCAACAGAGGACTCCAGCGAGCCAGAGTCCTCCTTACCGATATAGATGAGTTTTACTTTCATATAATCAGCATCGCATCACCGAAGGTGAGGAAGCGGTATTTTTCAGCAACTGCCTGCTTGTAAGCTTCCATAACGAACTCATAGCCGCCGAAGGCAGCCACCATCATCAGCATGGGGCTTTGCGACTGATGGAAATTCGTAACCATGGCATCGGCGACCAAGAAGTTGTATTGCGGAATGATGAACTTGTTGGTCCAACCCTCGAACGGCTTTACGTGACCGTTAGGATAGGTGGAAGACTCAAGTGCCTTCATGGTTGTGGTGCCGATAGCGATGACCTTATGACCGGCATCTTTGGCATTATTGATGTGTTGGGCACACTCTTCGTTGATGGTCATCGGCTCGGAATCGGTTTTATGCTTGGTCAAATCTTCGACGTCGATTTCTCTAAAGTTGCCCAAGCCGGCATGCAAGGTCAATTCTGCAAATTCCACACCTTTGATTTCCAAGCGTTTCATCAGTTCGCGACTAAAATGGAAACCTGCGGTCGGTGCAGCGACTGCTCCCTCGCATTTAGCATAAATGGTTTGATAGTCCTGTTCGTCTTCGGGGACGATGTCACGCAGACGCAAAATATCATCGGGAATCGGCATAGAGCCCAATTCTTTCAATTTACGTTTGAAGGCATCATGATCGTCATCGAACAAGAAACGAAGGGTGCGTCCACGAGAGGTTGTATTGTCAATAACCTCAGCTACCAAATCGTTGTTTTCTCCAAAATAGAGTTTGTTTCCGATACGAATTTTACGGGCAGGATCGACTAAAACATCCCAAAGTCGGCTTTCTTCATCCAATTCACGGAGCAAAGAAACGCGAATTTTGGCCCCCGTTTTCTCCTTTTCTCCAAAGAGAACAGACGGAAACACCTTCGTGTTATTCATGACAAATAAATCGCCTTCGTCAAAATAATCTAAAATATCTTTAAATAACTTATGCTCAATGGTTTGAGTTTTTCTATTTAACACCATCAAGCGAGCCTCATCACGTTCATGTGCGGGGTGAAGGGCAATCAATTCCTGCGGGAGGAAATACTTAAACTGTGATAATTTCATTCTTCTTCTTCCTATCTAAAAAATGCGGGTGCAAAAATACAACATCAAAAAGCGTTTGTCAAGTACTTTATTGATAATTAACAAAATAATAAAAACGCGTTTATTTCAACAAATTGTAATCAAAGGGATTAAGCGCGAAGACTTTCCAATCTTTGGAGATGAAATAGACAGCCTCTTGAAGATAACCATCAGTGTAACTGTAGCATTTCGCCTCGTAGGCAATAATCGGGTCATCTTTTGCTACTAAAAGGTTGTGTGCCTGCTTGTTATAATAATCAATGGCTTGCTGAATCTTGTCAACCTGAACAGAAAGGCTGTCCAGGAGGTTCATGTCATTAGTTGTGACGGCAGAGTCGCGTTGCGGAGTGATGTCATCGTTCATCCTGCTCAGGACCTTAACCATATAATCGCAATAAACGTGCTTATATAGAGGCATATAACCGACGAATTTAATGCTGTCGTAGGCGCCAAGGTCATCATCGGTTTTAGCAAAATCCATAGCGACTTTTTCTACTTTTTTCGCAATGTCTTCTTCGCTCTTTGGGGCATTTTCTCCATCTTTTTTCTTACATCCCCACAGACAGAGGCTGCAAGCGAGCAAAGCAACGAATCCAATATGAAATTTTTTCATCATTAATAAATAAAACCAATTTTAGTTACATCTAAATCATCATGTCCCATGGGGAGGATATCGATTTTACCCCCTTGGTAAATTTTTTGAACTCCGAGAGAAAGAATACGATTATTCCCCTGATTTACAAATACTTGAAAATCATTTGGCACGCGCACCCTATATCCGGTATACGGTTTGTGTCCTTTGGCGCAATGCCATTTTTCGACAAAATCAGACTGCAAATCGGAAGATTGAACGGGTTCTAAATACAAATCATAATTATCGTTGGGAGTAACAGAAAAGTCCGTACCGAATCCGGAATTTTGAGAAACGGAGAACAGGTGTGTTTTGGGCGCATTCATATCGGGAGAAATCATGAGGGTAAAATGTTGTTCTTCATAAACGACAAAGCCCGTAAAAAGTTCGATGTAATTCTTTTCCAATGTGTTAAGTTCCTGCACCATTTTTTCAAGGGTTTCGGCTGAGTACGCCGTTTCTTGAGAGCCGGTCAACAGCAGGAAACGTTCCTCACGGATTTTCCCAATCATGTCGGCGGCTTCATGTGCTTTTTGCTCACTTGATTTCGCCACCTTTTGGGTTCGGACAGCGGGGACTTGGCGGACAACGCCATCAACTATCTGTGTTTCAACGTAATTGTCGTTTTGTTCGGCATAGGCCAAATCGGAATAGAATCGGAAGAAATCGGGGATGGCGAGAGACGATGGTGTGTATGAAACCGGTTCCTGTTGCATAGCTGAAGTGCTTTTTTGCAACATCAGTTGGGAATGAAGGCCACTTTTCACCTGTTTGGGCGACATTTCGACCACGTATAAGCAAGAAGTGTCGGGGATGGCGACAGCAGTAACTTCCATACTTTTCAGTGAATAACTGACATTGTCATTTTGGATGATATTGTTAATCCCCAACAATTTGCCAGCGTACTCTGAATAAATGCCTTTGAATTCATTGGCCTTTAGGACAGTTACATCCACCTTGAAAACCGTTTTAGGAAGTGCATAAAAGAAGTAGTTCTGGCCATAAGAGAAAGTGGAATCCACGGGCAGCGGGGCAACTTTCTTTTGTGCAAAAAGCCCCGTAAGAGCGAGGCTTAACAATATAGTGGTAAGAAGATTTTTTTTCATGAAAAAATGTTTGTGAGAAAGGTTTCGCAGAAAGGTAGCGAAACGGAGTTATGCCAAATTAGCGAAGCCCATGAAGGCCATAGCGAGAATGCCAGCGGTGATGAGGGCAATCGGGACGCCCTTCATGGCTTTCGGTACGTCCACGAGTGCAAGTGGTTCGCGCAGGCCGGCGAAGATGCAGATGGCGACTGCGAATCCGAGAGCGGTACTTGCGGTATAGACAACGCTTTGCAGTATGTAGTTGCCAGCGGTAATGTCAAACTTTTGAGTAACGCCGATAGCGACGCCGAGGACAGCGCAGTTGGTGGTAATCAATGGGAGAAAAATACCGAGGGCCTGATAAAGTGAGGGACTGGTTTTCTTCAAAATAATTTCCACCATTTGTACGAGGGCGGCGATAATCAAAATGAAAGCAATGGTTTGGAGAAATTCGATACCCATGGGAACAAGAACGTATACATGCACGAGGGATGTAACCAAGGTAGCGAGGGTCATGACGAAAATAACGGCGACCCCCATACCGAGAGCGGTGCCGAGTTTGTTGGACACACCCAAAAACGGGCAGATGCCCAAGAACTGCGATAGAATAATGTTGTTAACAAAAACGCAGGCGATAATCATTAAAATGTATTCCATAACTTTCTATTATTTAGGTTGTTGGATGTGACGAATAAGTGCCATCAGGAAACCGAGCACGAAGAAGGCGCCAGGAGCGAGGACAAAGACAAGGATGTCGCACCCGGAGCCCAGCAGTTGGCGAATGGCGCCGATGAGCGTCAAACTCAGTGTGAAGCCCAGCCCCATACCGATACCGTCAAGCATAGAGTCAAAGACACCGTTTTTGGAGGCAAAGGCCTCTGCGCGGCCGAGAACGATACAGTTTACAACAATCAACGGGATGAACAGGCCGAGACTTTCGCTCAATGCGGGAACAAAGCCCTGGATGAGCAGATCAACGATGGAGACAAAAGTCGCAATCACCACGATGAATGCGGGGATACGGACTTTGTCGGGAATAAAGTTTTTGAGTAAGGAAATCAACATATTAGAAAGCATGAGTACGAACATGGTAGCGATACCCATACCAAAGCCGTTGAAGGCAGAAGTGGTGACACCGAGTGTGGGACACATACCCAATACCAGCACGAAAGTGGGATTTTCCTTAAGGATTCCGTTGAATAAAATTTTCAGTTTTTTCATTTTGCTGCTCCTTTCTGTTTAAGGACCGTATCGTAAGCTTTAGCGGCGCGGTTGACTGCGTCACAGAAAGCGCGGGAGGAGATGGTGGCTGCCGTGATGGCGTCCACTTCGCCGCCGTCCTTGGTGACTTTCAACTCAAAGTTGCTATTCTTAGGATTCATCTGTTTTTTGGCGAACTGTCCGGAGAACTCGGGAGATTTGATGTTGTCGCCGAGGCCGGGAGTTTCAGCGGCGCTGATGACGGATGTGCCGATGACGGTTCCGTCCGCATCGAAACCCACCATGATATTGAAAGAACCGCTAAAAGCCTGGTCGGTATAGGTTTCCACTGCTGCACCGAAGATTGAGCCATCGGCGTTTTTTGCCAGATTGACAGTCACTTCGGACTTATCGTCCTTATTGGCGAAAACCTTAACGGCCTCGGTAGTTCCTTTGAAATTCGGAAGCACGTCCATCATGGCCTTTTGGATTTTATCTTGCTGCTGCTGTTCGATTGCCGGCTTAGTCACCACATAGACAGCGGCCAGAGCAGCGGCTGCCACCACGGCGATAACCGTCAGTGCCAGCAGCATATTTGCGAGGGTTGATTGTTTTTTGCTCATTTATTTATAATGTATCGTTTCAAAATTGGAAATGGAGATCTGATTCGGCATTACTTGGCGAATCTTTTGGGTTTGAAGGCCTTATCGATGAGCGGCACGAGGGCGTTCATGATGAGGATGGAGAAAGACACGCCTTCGGGATAGGCGCCGAAGAGACGGATGATCATGGTAATGAGACCGCAGCCGACGCCGAAGACAATCATGCCCCACGGGGAAGTGGGCGAGGTGACCATATCGGTAGCCATGAAACAGGCGCCGAGCATAAGACCGCCGGTGACAAGGTGGAAGAGCGGATTGGCGAACTGGGTCGGGTCGACGAGCCAGAAGATGCCAGCGAAGAGGAAAGCGGTAAGGATGAAAGATACGGGAATGTGCCAGGTGATGACCTTGCGCCACATCAAGTAGAGGGCGCCGAGGAGAATAGCGATGGCGGAAACTTCACCGAAGCTGCCTCCCATCTGACCGAAGAGGTAGTCAATATTGCTGGGCATGTTGGCAAAAGTACCGTCGCTCAGGGCAACCGGGGTGTTCATCAGTGAGTCGACGGGGGCACCGGCTTTGACACCCTCTTTAATCACGCCGAGGGGGGTAGGACCGGTAACTGCATCGGCAAGCATGTTGAAACGGCGCGGAACCGGCCACGTGGTCATCTGTACCGGGAAGGAAATCAGCAAGAAAACACGTGCGGTGATGGCGGGGTTGAAGGGGTTCTTTCCCAAACCGCCGAAGGCCATCTTTGCAATGCCTATGGCTACCAAGTCGCCAATAATCAGAATCCATATCGGCAAAGAC
>JAKSME010000107.1 GCA_024400785.1 Bacteroidales bacterium | reverse complement strand
AACTAAAATCAACCATAAATCTTTTGTTTTTGCAAATTGAATTTCAATAAAATAGGATTAGCGTTTACGCTTTTTTTGCTGATGTTTCAGCATAACGCACTTCAAACAGTGGCCGCACTGGATGTCGTTTTTCCCGATATTGACAGAATGGTCGATCTCGCCGTTTTCCTTGTAATATTTCCAAGTTCCGCAGCAGATTCCGTTGTCATCGTAATGTCCGATGGAAATAAGGTAGCCGTTTTCGCGATAGCATTTTTCCTCTCCGACTTGGACACCATGGCGGTACATCTCTTCCGACCAAAGTTGGCCATTCGGATAGTAGGACGAGCTTCTTCCCTCCAAGAGTCCGTCTTTCAGATGCTGAACGGTGAAGACTTTGCCATTGGCGTATGTGACACGGCAGTTGGTGTCGGCGGTGCCATCGGCTTTGACGTCGTAAATCATGGCGGTGCTGTCGATTTTGAAAGTGGCACCGGCAATGAGACTGTCGGGAGTGACCGTGACCGAACGGTTGGCGTTGATGAATGGATCCTCCTTCAGAAATTCGGAAGTGCGTTCAGCCATCTCAACAGGTTTCTTTTTCTTTGCCTCGTCCTTACAGGCAGTGAGAACGATGAGGCAGGCCAGAAGAATTAAGCCGACTTTTTTCATTATTTATCGGATTTTTTGGTACATTTTTTGTTGAGAATATTGATGACGCTGTTGGTGATATCGCGACTGGGGTCGACGATGATAACGGTCGGATTGGTATTGGAGTAGGTGATAACGTAGGATGCGGGATCGCCCTCGAGAGCCGCATTGACTTCTTTGGCTGCCTCGCGGAGTGCGTCCATCATTTCGCTGGTCAGGTCTGCTTGTTTTTTAGCCAGCGACTGCATAGCCACCTCGTAATCTTCTTGGATTTTTTTGCTTGCCTCACCGAGTTGTTGGTAAGTGTTTTGCATTTGGGATTCGGTGAGGAGCCCTGCTTTGGCATTCTTTTCAAACTGGGCGGCGTCGGCTTCCAACTTGCTTTGACGGGCGGTGAAGGAACTTTCGAGTTGTGAGGATTCTGCATCGAGAATGTCCTGTTTCTCTTTGAAAAGATCGCATTCGTATATGGTATCCATATTGACATAGAGGATATTCCCATTTCCCGGTTGGGTGACGACCTTGGCTGGAGCCTGTGTTTCGGTGGTTTTAGTCGCCCCAACGCCGTTGAAATGAAAAACGAAAAGGACGATGACGGCGACCAAAAGAACGGCTTCAAGCACATAATGGATGAGATTTCCATTGTTGCCATTGTTAGACATACTTTCTTTGGGCTGAATTTCGGGGGCTTCCTGCTCAGCAGCAGCGGGCGCGACAAACTCCATTCTGGTTTCTTGAGGATTTTCTTGGCTCATTTCTTGTGCGCCGGTGTTTTCTTCAAATTCACTCATTTTTATAAGATATTAAATAATAATAAGATGCAACATGAAACTTATGATTTCCAAAGCCACTTTGGAAACGTGCAAAAGTACAACTTTTTTTTGAATTTTCTTATAAAATTATAGTATTTTTGCAACTCCAATGGATTACAAAAATGACTTCATTTTTTTCAAAAAACTCATTGTCACTTTTATAGATGCCAAATAGAAATTACCCATGAAACATCTCGCCCGAATTCTTCCTGTTTTTGCAATCATCTTATTGATTTTTAATAATTTGCATTGTCAAGAAAGAACTAAAGTGTACCAAGGATTTGATGGCGGGATGATGATTCATTCGGGGTTTCTGACGGGAGACCTTTCCCCTATCGATTTGAAGGTCGGAGGCGCTCCGGTCGGACTTGGAGGTGTGGTTAGAATCCATTTGGGAAGCCATTGGATGATTGGAAGCGAGGGCTATGTTTCCACACTCCGACAACTTCACAACGGCAGCTACATCCGTTATGGCTGGGGCGGCCTCTTGACCGAATTTTACTGGCCGTTCAAGGTCGCAATGCCCTACGCGGGGCTCACCATCGGCGGCGGGAGCCAGACCATGATGCTGCTTCTGGAGGGCGACAGCGGCGACTGGCAAAAGGAAGACAATGCCGTTTTCCACAAGCAGGGATTTTTCGCCCTCTCCCCTTTTCTCGGCTGCGACTTCATCATTTCACAAAGATTCCACCTCACCCTCAAAGCCGACTATCTTTGTCCGATAACTCACAATAAGATGCTGACACCCAACGGTGTACGAATATTTGTCGGATTCGTCTTCTATCATTAAAAACGATTATTCAGAAAGATATTACCATGAAAAAAATCCTCCACACCATCCTCCTGAGTCTGCTGTTTTTTGCAGCAACAGCACTGCAGGCGCAAGATGACTACTTTTGCCCGTTTAGCAACCGCATTTCCAAAAATATTTTAGGCGAAAATATCAATGGTCCCGTGAAATCAATAACGGCTTTTATGCAATATACCGATGTAAATTATACCGATTTCCAACCCGATAAATTATACGTTGAATATTACGATGAAAGCGGGAGATGCTATGCTTTAACCCATTATCATCAGGAGCAACCTGTAGCTACATACACTTACACATACGACTCCCTTGGCCAGTATATTTCCTCCAATTATGGAGAATGGGGCAGCAGACTCTTCTATGACACCTTGGGCCGAGTTTCTCATATCATTGTCTTTTCCGAGAACGACACAAACCTTTCTACCCGCTTCTCTTATGATGAAAAAGGAAACTGCAACTCCAAAGAAATCTTTTCAACCGACATTGAAATGCGATATGTATTTGAGTATGAAGGTTTTGATTATCAGATCAAACGCAACATTTACCAGTACGATTCGCTGAACCGCTGCATTTGGACCGCAACCATCGTTGACGGCGACACCTTATACATCTATTCCCGCCAATTTGGGGCCAACGGCAAAACGGTTGAACTAACTGAATGGAACGACACACGCAAACAACCACTCACCACTTTATACTTTTATGATGTTGAAGACAGATTGGTGAAGGCGAAAGTCAGTCCTTCCGAAGAAACCATCTATGAATACGACGAAGAAAATCATTTGGTAAATAAGCGGAATTACAATTCCGAACTAGACAGTCGATATCAATGGCGGTGGAAGTACGACAGCTACAACAATCCCGTCGAAAAAACATACGAGAGCGGTTCTGCCGACAACGTGTATTTTTCCTATATTTTCAAGTTTAAATACGAATATTATAACTAAAGCCACAATGAAAAAAATCCTCCACACCATCCTTCTGAGTCTGCTGTTTTTTGCAGCAACAGCGCTGCAGGCGCAAGACGCCATCACACCCTATATGCAAGTATTTCCTCCTACACTCGCCCCAATGGCCCTTCACGGATCGGTGAAATTCATGCATTACACAGAATTGAGTTTTTCAGAAACGGACACTGTAAAAAGAGAGTCCACCTTTTTTTTCAATGCAAAGGGACTTCTCACAAAGGAAATACACACTGACCCCTGCCATCCGGAGGAACTCACCCATAGTTATGATTCGCTTGGCCGCTTCGTTTCCACGATATCGTCTGACGGAATGTACAGAAATGACGCTTTCTACGATAGTTTGGGGCATTTCATATACAACATTCACACGAGAAACGGCGTCACGGAAAAAAATTTCATCCGGTATTATTATGATGAAAAAGGACGCTGCATTTACCACGAGTACATTCCAAATAATGACGACGAAAAATTGAGATACGGTTATGACGTGCTTCGCCGCATTTACGAATATGACTCGCTCGACCGCTGCATCTTGGGTGCAGAACTCGTGGACGGTGATACTACCTTTATTGAAACCCGCGTGTATGACGCTAACGGAAATATCACAAAATCAACATATTACATACCACGTTCCGACGAAGATTCTTCGGTGAGTCTTTATTTCTATAGCGAAGACAACTTGCTGAAAAAATCACAGGACTATTTCGGAGGTGAACTTGTTCGTGAAACTGTTTGTGAATATGACGATATGAACCAATTGATTCGTTGTTTTATTTACAATAACGACGGCAAACCTTATATTTATGAAGAAAGCGAATACGATATTCACCACAATCGCATCAAATCTGAAATAAAATTTTACGATGAGGATTCCCGTGCAAGCACGGCGTATCAAGTGCGAATTGTTTATGAGTATTATGAAGAATAACCTCCAACGGTGCTTCGTACTACTACGGCTGTTTTTTGCAGCGATGGCGGCGCAGGCGCAAGATTCCGAGCAGGCGAAGCTGCTGAAGCGCGCTTACAGACTGCATTCCAAAGCGAAGTTGGAGCAATTTTTCGAAGACTGGGCCAATGAAGTCGGCCCGAACGATACGGCAGCCACCGACCCGTACGTGGCGGAAGCGTTCAAGCTGTTTCCGGCCTTCTACCAGCCCACCACTATGCCAATGTATGACACGAAAGATTACCGTAATTCATCTTATTTTATCGTGCAAAGTACTTTGAATGAAATCCGCATCCATTGTCAATAACCACAATCTGATAAATTATCAGTCATTGCCAACCAATTAACCGTTTCCACGATATTAACCGTTTCCACGATATAACCGTTTCCACGACGTTAACCGTTTCCACGAAACCTACCTCAACACTTCAAATAGTCGGACCTCGATTCCAGACTCCTTCAATCCCTCGCTGATGGCATCTGTTTTCGTATTGCCCAGATGATACGGGATAAGAATTTCGGGTTGGATGATTTTTGCGGCAACCACGCACTGTTCGGGCGTCATGGTGTAAGGTTGGTTGGTGGAAAGGAAGGCCACATTGATTTTGCGGAGTTGGCTCATTTCTTCAACCACCTCGGTGTCACCGGAAACGTACACGATAAAACCGTCAAAATCAAGTACATAACCGTTACCGTTGCCTTTTGGGTGGAATTTAAGGTGGCCCGGGGTGGTATTGTAAGCGGGAACTGCACGCAATCGTATGGATTCCGTCAATTGGCGCTCGTCGCCATTGGCCATCTTGGAAACAACGAATGCATTGTTCTTTCCGTCCGCCAACTGTTCCGCAGATGTTTTGTTGGCCAGCACCGATGTTCCCTCTTTCGATAGTTTTCCAATCAGCTTGGGATCGAAATGGTCGAAATGTTCATGCGTAACGAGGATGGCATCGGCCTTGGGGAAAGCTGAATAGTCGAGGTTGGCAGCGCCATTTTTCGCGACGGGATCGACTTGGATTTGATAACCGTCGTATGCAAATGCGAGCGAGCCATGTCCGATATAATAAACCGTGAGCGTTTTGGACGCCGGGGTTTTGAAAGTATCGCACGGAAAAGGAATTTGCGCCTTGACGCAGGAAATGTTTCCGAGAGCGGCGAAAAGCAGAAATGTGATTGGGGTGAAATGATTCATAATTGATTTATTGATAATTAATATCCCGTTCTGAATGCTGGCGCAGAATATCGCCTTCGTAATAGTTGCGGGTCAGCCAATTGCCATACGAGTCGTAAGTATACTCCCAGCGCTTTCTGAAGACGCAATTGCCATCCACTTTGTATGATTTCGACAGCAAGTTTCCAAACTTGTCATACTCCAATGAGATTTCCGACACTGATGCAAGTGCCAGACCGCAAGCCCGACCAGGCACGTATTTCCCATGCGCACCATATCCCGCCAAGGCATCGTTCCCCGTCGATTTGTAGCAGATGGGACCGTATGGTCCCTCAAGCACCTCATAAGAAATGGGAATCGAGTCGCCCCAACCGTCCAGGTGAGATGACCTCTCCTTCATGTCGACCACCGTTTTCGTGCATTTTCCATTTTCATAAAAATAGGAAGTGCTACAAATTAAAAATGAGTCCTGCAATTCAGTTACAAATCGCAGCCCGGATTGCGTATAATCGTAAATATCTTCTTTAACAATTTCATTATCACCATTATATGTATAATCGAATACAAAATGGAGGATGTCATTTGAATACAAAACTCTGCAAGGACGCTGCAAAGAGTCGTAAATAATCTGCTCATTATCCCCACTAAAAATTATACTTTCAGGGTTTCCGTCGACGGTGGTTCTCGATTGGGGCCGTCCGTCATCAAAACTATAAAATTCACTTACATGGACACGCTCTTTTTTCCACGGCAGACAAGTGCGACGAGCGACACCATTGGATTTCTTTTTCTTATAAAAATGAACTTTTTGGTACAAATTTTCACGATAAGAATGGACAGTTACGCAGCTGCTCTTACCTTGGTTGAAATGGTAGACTGCCAATTCTTGATAGCAACTTGTCCAACGGTAATGACGCGAAAAATACGGTTGTTTAAAATTTTTCCAGTTCTCGAAAATCGAATTTAGGAGCGTTGTATCGTAATTCTGATTGGTTTGGGTTACCGAAGCCACCGGGCCGAAGAAGCGGGCTTGTGTCCACGGGTTGTTCATCATGCGGCTTAGCACGTGCGGCCGCGCCTTCATCAAATCGTAGTCGGTCACGTATTGGGCGAATGCGTCTGCCCAAAGCGAGAAAAATACGATAAGAAGTACGATAGATTTTTTCATGTGGCAAAAATAAATAAAAATCGGCAAAACACCCGAAAATTCCGCATAAAAGTTGTATTTTTGCAAACTAATTTTTTAACATGGATAAAGTATTAAGCGGTATCAGACCGACGGGCTTCCTCCACTTGGGAAATTACTTCGGAGCCCTCAGAAATTTCATTAAAATGCAAGAAGAAAACGATTGTTATTTCTTCATTGCTGACTATCATTCCCTCACCACGCATCCCAAACCGGCCGACTTGCGCACGAATGTGAGAAACGTGCTGATAGACTATTTGGCCGCCGGGCTGGATCCGGAAAAGGCCACGATTTATGTTCAAAGCGACCTTCCCGAAGTTTGTGAATTGAGTCTTTTGCTCTCCATGAATGTTTATGTTGGTGAATTGCAGCGCGTTAGCTCGTTCAAAGAGAAAGTTCGCCGTCAACCCAACAACGTAAATGCGGGCCTTCTCTCCTACCCCATCCTCATGGCCGCCGACATTCTGGTGCATCGCGCCGACAAAGTTCCCGTGGGCAAGGACCAGGAACAACACTTGGAAATGACCCGTGACTTTGCGCAACGATTCAACAATTTTTACGAAACTGAATACTTCAAACTGCCTGTGGCTTACAACTTCGGACAAGCCTTGGTGAAAATTCCCGGATTGGATGGCAGCACCAAAATGTCGAAGTCCGATAATGAAAATTCGTGCATATATCTTTCTGATTCTCC
>JAKSME010000106.1 GCA_024400785.1 Bacteroidales bacterium | reverse complement strand
TTCATTCATCGATTCCGAATCACCCGTTGTGATATAAGTCCATCCGAGCCCCGGATCGTAACATGGGAGTCCTGAGCATTCTGAAGATTCAAAATTATTGAAAATAGGAAGCGATACTTGTCCCCAAGCACAAATTTGGCAGACGAAAATCGCGAATAAGAGGTATATTTTTTTCATATCCTACTGATTTACAATATTATAAGATTGGGCACAATACACCCAACCCTCTATAATACGCAAATCAATAGATTTTGTTTCAATTCCTTATTGCTTAACCACTTTGGCCGTTGCCACCACGTTTCCTTCGGCAACCATTCGCAAAACATAAATGCCGCTTGACATGGAAGACAGGTTGATTTCGGTTAAATTCCCAGTAACATTCTTCGTAAACAGCTGTTTTCCGAAAACATCAAACACTTGGATTTCAACTTGTTGTAAATCAATCATTTCAAGCTGAACGGTAAATACTCCACTCGTCGGATTCGGGTAAACTCCGATTTGGCACAGCGGGTGGCTGTCATCTATTCCCACCACACAACTGCTGCCAGACTGAGCACTTTGCCCAACGATACAGGTAGCGGCAACAGTGTAACAATTGTCGCCACTGACCATGGAATAATCGGTGTAGCTCGTAGAGGGAATGTATTCAGCTATGAGGGCGCCATTACGGTAAATGGCATAGGTTTGTGCATTTGCCACAGGGCTCCAGGTGATGGTAGCGCCACCTTGGACATTGGTAGCGGTAACATTGTTGGGAGCGGTGGTACATGAAACTCCGCAGCTCGGTGAATTAGAGAAGAAACTCGAACCGGGAATTCCATTGGAAGTATAAATTGTAACACCTTGATTATTAACAATATTAAAGCTGACTTCTTCATCGTGAGCGCCAGAAACGAAATAGTAATCAATATTGCCAGATTCACAAGTATAAACTATTTCCGAACCTGACGTACCATCTTCCAATGTAACTTCAGCAATAACGGTATTGCCACGTTTCATTCGAATCATAGCGCCATTCCAACCGTCTCCGTATTGGTCTTCCATATTAATCCGAACAAAACAGTTACAAGGATCTGTGTTAAAAGTCAAATTCTGCCATACGCCCAACTGGTTGCTTCCGCAATCGGGCTGAAGATAAAAATAGTAGGTTGTTCCGCCATTTAAATAATTGATAGAAAATGTGTTACCAGAGATAATCGTATCAATGACGTTTGCATAGCCATCAGGATTTTGCATATAATCCTCAGAAATCTTCAAATGCCAAGAAGCGGGTGTCTCGTTCACATCCAACCATGAAAAAGAAGCCGAATTGCCGGTAACATCAGAAACTTCCAGATGGGTGGCCGGCCAGCAGTCGGGATCTTCCAAAATCACCACTTCATCCATCAAACAGTAGTTGAAATCAACCACACCATTGTGGCGGAAGGCGATGTGTTTGCCAGCGCCTGTAGTGTTGGTGTTGGCAAAAGATGCAGAACAGAAAGTCCAAGTCTCCGCTGTCGGGTTGAAAGTCCGGACACTCTCGAAAGTAGCATAGTCATTGGGATCGCTCATCACGCCGACCTCAAGTGTACCGGAATATTGTTCATTTTCGCGATAGAGGAAAAATGAAACGCCCAACTGATGGATATCTTCGTTGATGGCAGGAGAAATGGCATACGTCTGGCTATTCGAGCCGGTACAGAAAATCAAACTACGCTCGCCCTCGTTGGCCGCGATGTCGGTGATAGAAGGCGTTTGTTGGGTATTGTAATAGCTGGTAGCGGGACGAGACCAACAGTCTGGGAATGCGTTTCCACCCACTCCATTATTCTCAAAGTTCTCACTATAAGGAAGATGCATGATTAGTCCGCACCCCGTGGTGAAAGATACGCCCTGACTCCAAGCACTGGTAGTATTGTCGGAGCACGAAGAACGAACATACAAATAGTAAGTGGTCAGCGGATTGAGGTCTGTAAAAGTATAAGAAGACGTATTGACGGGAATAATATTCATTCCGGAAAAGTTGGTGACAGGTTGTTCTGAACGCACAAGCTGCCAACTTGTAGCGCTACCCACTTCCGACCAACTGACAACGGCCGAGTTGCCTGCAATATCGCTGACCGTAACATTGGCGGGAACGAAACAGCCGGAAGCGGCGGTCAAACTGACATTGTCGAGGTAGCAGTTGCGCCCCGCATCAGAGGAAAAAAGGAAACCGACATACACATTCGGCTGATTTCCGGCCGCGGGAATCACAACTTCGTATGGTGTCCATCCGCTCATGCCTTCCTGACAGCGGGGAATCATATTTTGGGCTGCATTGGTCCATGTAACCCCATCTGTGGAATACTGAATCTGCACGCCTTCATTAACAGCCTCAGGGCTCTCCACTCCGTGATACCAGTCAAATGCAACACTCAACGCCGAAGTGCCCTGAGTGGAAATGGCCGGACTTACCAGTCGGGCCTGGCGACCTGCAGGATATGTGCCACTGGCCCATTGGACCATACAACTTCCTGGAGAATAAACAATTGGATTATTGCCCGTACTAACGAAGGTTAATGTTGCATTACCACTCAGACTTTGAACATTCCAGCAGGCAGGCAACGACATGGAGGAAAAACCTTCTGTTAACGGGAGATTGGAACATCCGCACAAAGTAGTAAAAGTGCAAGAGGACCACTCACTGTTTTCAGCGCCGCAGACAGACTGCACATAGAAATAATAGGTAGTGTTAGGCGTGAGATTTGCCGGCATGTAGCTGGGAGAACTAAGCGAGATGGGCGTTTGTCCACTAAAATTCGTAATGGGATTCGTGGAAAGGATTCCACGCCATTGGGTGGCGGTTCCGACTTCATCCCAGGTAATCAATGCCGAATTAGAAGTAATTGATGAAGCCTGTATGTTAATGGGATTCAAGCAGTTTGGAAGTTCGCTAACCACAATATTGTCAACATACGAGTAATCAGATCCACTACCTGAAAAATAAAAACCGATGTAACGCCCCATACCCGTATAGTGGTTCAAATGTACCTCAAAAGACTGATAGGTATATGTGGTAGACATTGTGATGGTATCCAAATAAACAATGGTAGCCAAATCATAATCGTCGGGAGAATCGAAAGCCACAACATACATTTCGTTGCTTGTACTCCGAGACGACATGTCGAAATTGATGCGCAACGTATTGAGAGGCACCGACATTTGAGGCAGAATGGCACAGCAGTCACCTCCGAATTGAAGGCATTTTTCAGGATTTCCACCATTGTTGACCCTGAGTTCATCCGTTTCATACAAGTTCGTCCAACATTCGGGCAACACTCCGTAGCCGGCATACAGCTCATCAAAGTTTTCTGAATAAGGAACACTTACGGGGGGGCAATCTTGCGCTTTTACCTGAAATAAGAAACAAAAAAGCAGCATGGCCATAATACAGGTGCGGATCAATGATTTTATCATAATAAATGTATTTTTTGTGTACGGAATTGAAAATATGTGTTTTTTATAAAAATTGTCCCCAAATGAGCGGAAACTTTAAGGTAAAATCACGCCATCGGGCAAAAAGGGAGTGCAGTCGCCGCCATGATGGTAAACATCACGCACGACGGAAGATGAGATGCAGGAAAGTTCCGGCCGCGTCGGAATAAACATCGTTTCCAACGCAGGCCATAGCAGCTTGTTGGCTTCGGCAATATCTTTTTCATACTGAAAGTCGGTCTGATTGCGCAGCCCACGAATCAAATAAGTGGCATTCAGCTTCTTACACAAATCCACGGTAAGACAATCATAATCAACAACTTGCACCTTTGGATTATTACCGAGGCAAGTACGGATCCAGGCTTTGCGCTGTTCAACCGGGAAGCACCCGCGTTTGTCGGCATTCATGCCAATGGCAACATAAACTGTTTCAAAAAGCGGAAGCACAGCCTCCAACACCGCGATGTGACCACGGGTGATCGGATCAAACGAACCAGGAAAAACTGCTATCATGCTATAAACTATTCGATTACAAATTCATAGATATGCTTCAGTCGTCCAGCCACATCTTCCCACTTCAAGTTATTGGCCTCTTCGCATCCCTTTTCGGAAAAAATACGGGCCAGCGACGGGTAATGCAAAATTCCGTAGATGGCATCTGCGGTCGCGTCAATGTCCCAAAAATCGACTTTGATGGCATACTGTAACACTTCGGAAACGCCAGACTGCTTGGATATTACAACGGGGACTCCCGATTGCATGGCTTCCAAGGGCGAAATACCAAACGGTTCGGAAATGGAAGGCATCACGTAAACAGCGCTCATGCCGAACATCTTGTCGATATCCTTTCCACGAAGGAAACCTGTGAAGTGGAATTTGTCGGAAATGCCCAATTCGGCGACACGCTCAATGACGCGCGGCATCATGTCGCCATCACCGGCAAGGACAAAGCGTACGTTGTCATCGCGTTCCAACACCCGTTTAGCTGTTTCCACGAAGTATTCCGGCCCCTTTTGAAAGGTGACACGGCCCAAGAAAGTAACAATTTTCTCTTTGAGAGGTCTCACTCCATCCTTCTGACGCATAGCAGGTTCCACGGCATTGTGCAACGTATAAACCTTGTCGGCCGGAATACCGTATTTCTCAATTACAATGTTGCGGGTAAGATTGCTGACGGCGCAGACGGCGTCCGCGGCCATCATCCCCTCCCGTTCCAAATGATAAACGATATCATTACGGTTTTTTTCGCCCGAGCGGTCATACTCCGTTGCATGAATGTGAACTACCAACGGCTTTCCGCTCACCCGTTTGGCAGCAATGCCGGCCCGGTAGGTGAGCCAGTCGTGCGCATGTATTACATCATACTGCTCCGACTTGGCAATCTCCTCGGCCACCATGGCATACTTCTCCACCTCTTGCATCAAGTTGGCGCCATAGCCGCCTTGAAACTGATACCGGCGCTTTCCATCATTCCCCTCTACCCTACTAAAAACCCCACTTTCTATCTGATTTACAACATTATAGTAATCATCCATCCCAATATAGGGAACCAACTGTGAATTTACTTCAATATAAGAAACCTTATTTGAAAACTGATAAAAGTGCGTTTGACTCGGATCAAAAGCGAAATCGCTGGCATTGACAATTCGAACCTTACTCTGGTCTTCGTCACCGTATGCCTTGGGAACCACCAACGCGACTTCGACACCGTTATGCGCCAAACCACGGGTCAAACCGTAACATGCCGTTCCCAAACCTCCAGAAATATGTGGCGGGAATTCCCACCCGAACATCAATACCTTCATACTCAATGTATTGCTACTGTTGTGTTTTTTTTGCGCACAGAATTTCGACAATTGGAGCAACCTTGATTTTCAACTCGTCATGCTCTTGCAAATAAGCATCTATAAATTGCAAACAATGCAAGTCGGTGCTTGTGATAAATTCTGCATTCAAGGGCAGAATACGATCAATGATGCGTTTGAGTGTCTCCTGCGTCAGTTCATCGTTGTGCATAGCGAAATCACCATTGCCACAACAGCAAAGTTTCATTTCCGGGTCCGTCAACAAGGTAAGCCCTTCCGTATTTTCAAGCAAAGTAATCGCCTCATTTTCAGCATGATAAACATTACGCGCAGCACATGATTCAAAATAGAAAACTCGATGTTTGAAAACATTGTCCATACAAGTTTTACCCTTCACATTGACAATGTAGTCGCAGAGTTCGTATGAGTTCTGGACCAATCTCTCAACGGAAGCGGGAACAGAATTGGTAGCACAAAGATCCTTGTAATGTTTTTTGATGAAACCGATGCAAGCACTTGAGGGAGCGACAACTGGATAATTATTGTCGAAATAGCGAATCATTTTATGACTCAACTGCTGTGCGAACTCAATTTCACCTTTATAGAAAAATTCTCGGCCGCAGCAGGTCATGTCGCTATTATAATAACAGACATCCCCCAAACTTTCCATGATGGAAAGCAACGAGCTAACGCCTTGCGGGAAATAAAGGTCCATGCAACAAGGCACGAAAAGATTGACAGTATAATTATTAGGATTTGCCATAACTAAAATATTTATTCTTCGGGAGCGAACATCGGATCCCACGGTGGTAACATAACCGGCTTGTTTTCAAACATTTTGAGATATTTCTCCGGGATATACTTACTCTCAATTACCACACGGAACATATATTCATTGAACCATTCATTAGTCATGATGAGAAAACCTTTATAACCGTACGAACTTCCCCAGCTGTTTTCAACCATCCATTTTTTGGGTTGGTCGTTTTCGTCCAAGTCAACAGCGCAAAGTGTCATAGCGTGTGAAGAGCCGCTTGCAAAAGTCTTGACTCTCTGTGTCTTATCCATTTTGAAATCGACACCGAACAAAGAAGCATAGTCGTAATTATTGATATCGAGCCACCCCTTGTCGCGGTCGAGGAATTTTCCGACGTCGCAAGAGAAGTACATCATCGTGCTGTCCTTGATGGATGCGATGGCCAGCGGTGCGATTTCTTCCATCGGGAGGTTGAGATATTTCCAGTTGTCGCCGTCGTAGACATGGCGGTCGTATTCGATTTCGTAAACTTTGTAATATTCGCGAGCCGGGTCATTCATGATCATGTAGAAGGTAGAAAAGTCGGACTTGGCGAATTTGTCGCGGAAGGACTGCGGAGTGTAAGTAGCGGTTTCAACAGGTTTTCCATTTTTATCGCGCTGAGTCCAAGAAAATTCCGCGGGCGGCTCACCGAAATTAAGCGCGAGGATTTTATAAACAACCTGCAACATTTCAGCTTTTCGGCTTTGCAATTGCTCGTCGGTAACGCCCTTCTTCGCACCCATTTCACGAAGTTCAAGACCGTACTCTCTCAACTTGAGACTTAGGATGTTAGCCATCGTACTGGTCTTGTTACTACTGTTGGTTTCGCGCATGGCGTCCGCAGGAACCACACCGTATTTGTCCACCAGATTGGCCACGCCGGTAAATTGGCCGCCGTCGCTGATGGGATTTTTGAACAGCCATTCAACGGTTTTGTCCTCCATGGGCAGCTTGCGGGTGTCGATAATCGCCTGCAAGAAAAGATTTGATTTTTCCAACTGGTCCCAGAAGAACAGATATACTTGGGAAAATTGAAAGTCCGCCGGCAAATCATACTGACGGATGGCTTTGGAACGCAAAACATTCAAGCCGGTAAACAGCCAACAGCGGCCGGAAGACTTTTGGTCGGTGACAGCTTGTGAAGGAACTTTATTTGAAAAATAGGTGTCGTAGTTGGAACCATTGGCATGGCTCAACGCGATTTTGTTGATATCGCTGCCCGC
>JAKSME010000105.1 GCA_024400785.1 Bacteroidales bacterium | reverse complement strand
GGATTACCAAATTGAATGCCAAAGATTTCATAGACAAAGAATACATGCTCAACCTCAAAGCAGAAGGTTTGAAACGCAAACTCGTTGGTTTTGAAATGATTGACCGTGGAATCCCGCGTTTGGAATTTGAAGTTTGCGATGCTGAAGGTAACAACATCGGTATCGTTCGCTCCGGCACCTTCGGTCCTTCTATCAACAAGGCCGTCGGTACGGCATGGGTAAAGGCCGAATTTGCCAAGGTTGGAACTGAAATCTACATCAACAACCGTGGCCGTAAGATGAAAGCCATCACCGTCAAAATGCCTTTCTACCAAGGTAACTAATCATATTTTGGTCTAAGACAGAAAAGTTTATAAGGTTTGATGGTTATGGCAATTCTGTATCTCCAAACCTTATAAACTTTTTTCTTTGAAAAAAAACTGCATGAAAATCAATATTATAACGCTGGGTTGCTCAAAAAACAATGTGGATTCTGAAGTTTTGGCAGCTCAGTTTCAGCGCAAAGGGCATACCGTTTTCCATAATTCAATTAAAGAAAACGGTATAGATATTGTTGTTATCAACACTTGTGCATTCATTCAGGATGCGAAATCGCAGGCGGTGGATGAAATCTTGCTCCAAGTGGAGCGCAAGAAACTCGGTTTCATCAAAAAAGTATATGTAATTGGTTGTTTGGCACAGCGTTACAAAGATGATTTGCTGGCTTCCATTCCTGAACTCGATGGTGTTTATCCCTTTGCCCAAGTGGGAGATTTGTTGGGTGAGCCAAAGTTCGACCTGCTCGGTTCGTCAGAAAGAATTTTGTCCACTCCCCCACACTATGCCTACCTGAAAATTTCTGAAGGTTGCGACCGCCAATGTTCATATTGTGCCATTCCGCTCATCCGCGGCAAGCAGGTTTCGAAGCCGGTGGAAGCGTTGGTGCGTGAAACTGAACTGTTGGCGGAGCAAGGTGTTAAGGAGCTGATGCTCATCGCACAAGACCTCACCTACTATGGTATGGACCTGTACCAGCGCCGCGATTTGGAGCGCTTGCTCCGTAAAATCGCTCAGGTCAAGGGAATTGAGTGGATCCGTCTGCATTATGCCTATCCTATCAATTTCCCCTACGAATATTTGCAAATATATTGACATCCCCTTACAACATATTAGCGAGGAAATTTTGAAGAGTATGGGGCGCGGCGGCAATCCGATGCAGACATATAAACTGTTGGAACGCTTCCGCGAAAAAGTTCCCGGCATCGCCATCCGTTCCACGCTGATTTCCGGTTACCCGACGGAAACCCGCGAGCAGCATAAGGAACTGGTTCAGTTTGTGAAAGATATCCGCTTCGACCGCCTCGGTTTCTTTAGCTATTCGCAGGAAGAAGGCACGCCGGCCTTCCCGCTTGGAGATCCCATCAAAGAACGCGAAAAAAACCGCCGCTTAGAGGAACTCATTGCCACTCAGGAAGAAATTGCACTGGAACTCAACAAAGCCAAGGTCGGCAGCGTGATGAAGGTCATTGTCGATGGCGAAGATGACCAATTCTATGTCGGCCGTACGGAATTTGATTCCCCAGATGTCGACGACGCCGTGCTCATTCGCAAGAAAGAGAAACTCACAGTCGGTGAATTTTATCCCGTCCGTATCGAAAAGGCAGATAGTTTCGATTTATATGGCACCAAAATCTAACATCCATGTTCTCTTGTTCTGGCGGCTGTTTTGCGTATTTCATATTTGCTTTAATTGCTAACTTTTTAGGCGATTTCATCGCTGAAATTTTTAATATAGAACATTCATTCGTGATATCAATTCTCATTTTTATCATTTTAATTTGCGTGTATAATGCCTTGGGGAAGTCACGCAATTGGTGCGGAGGCCGAGTTCACGCACAACGTTACCAAAGGTCAGACTTTTTAGAGTCCTTATTGATACTTTCTTCCGCCGTCATCAAAGCAGATGGTCATTTCAAGCGGTCTGAATTGGACTATCTTCGTGCATATTTCACACAGAATCTTGGTTCTGTTGCTGCGCAACGTGCCTTGCAGCGCTTGCAAGAAATCATGAACGAAGACCACGATGTGGATGCCGTTTGCCGCAATCTGCATTATAGTTCCACCATTCACGAACGCTTGCTCATCGTTCAATTTCTCTTCGGCCTCGCCTACGCGGATGGTGAACTTCATCCGTTAGAAGTAGCTGAAATTAAGCGCGTTGCAATTCTTATGGGCGTCAGTCAGGGCGATTTCGAATCCATTAAATCCATGTACACCGGCGGATATTACCAAAGTGGCGGCTATTCGTCAGGCAGTGGTGGAAGTAGTGGCGGAAGTACATTTCGCAGCCACACCCTCGATGATGACTACCGGATTTTGGAAGTCAGTCCCGATGCCAGCGACGACGAAGTAAAGAAGGCCTACCGGAACATGGCTAAAAAGTACCATCCCGACCGTGTGGCACATCTTGGTGAAGAGATGCGCAAACAGGCAGAACAGAAATTCGCCCGTTTAAGTGACGCCTACGACAATATCAAGCGGTCAAGAGGGATGAACTAAATATATTTTGTTCTTCAGGACAAAACGCAGGAAAACTCCCTCAAATTCATGGAGAATCTCATGAGTGATAATGTATTTATCTAATAATCAATAAAATAAGAAAAAATTAAAAAAAAGGAGAAAAGTCATTTTTATCAAAATAAAATTGTAACTTTGCACCTGTTTTTTTGAAACGTAAATATTTATGATAGACACGAGCAAGATTCGCATTGTGCAGGATTTTCCGACCAAGGGAATCAAATTTTTCGACATCACCACCGTCATGAACGACGCAGAGATGTTTCAGAATGTTTTCAATGAATTATTAGAGCTGGCCAAGGCAGCGAAGCCGGATGTGATTGTTGCGTTGGAATCCCGTGGATATTTCTTCGGGCCGGCCGTCGCATTGGCTTTGAACATTCCTTTCGTTCCCATTCGCAAAGCAGGGAAACTTCCGTACAAGACTTATCAAGAGACATATCATTTGGAATATGGAGATGCCTCCATCGAAATTCACATTGACGCAATGAAAGAAGGTCAGCGAGTGCTGGTTTTCGATGACATCCTGGCAACTGGAGGCACTGCCGCTGCCGCTGCCAAACTGGTTCGTCACTTCAATCCTTCATACCTCGCAGTCCATTTTTTGATGGATCTCACCCAGTTCAACGGACGCGACAAGATTGCAGCCGATGAAATCAAGAGTCTGATTCAAGAATTATTTTATCAAACAAAATAAAAAAACTAAACTATGGAAAACATTGATTGGAGTAAATTATGCTTTGGTTATGTAAAAACCAACTACAATGTTCGTTGTTATTACAGAAACGGTAAATGGGGCCAGTTGGAAATTTCTTCCTCAGAAGAAGTTAGCATGCACATGGCCGCTACCTGTCTCCACTATGGTCAGGCCGCTTTCGAAGGTCTGAAATGCTATCGCGGCAAAGACGGAAAAGTTCGTATCTTCCGTTGGCAGGAGAACTGCAAACGCTTGCAGAGCTCTTCAGAAGCCATCATGATGGCCCAGGTTCCGGATGAACTTTTCAAGGAAGCTTGCTGGAAAGTTGTCCAGTTGAACTCTGAATTCATTCCTCCGTATGGCACCGGCGGTACTCTTTATTTACGTCCGCTGTTGATTGGTACCGGTGAAAAAGTAGGTGTTGGTCCTTCAGACGAATATCTTTTCATGATTTTTGTAACTCCCGTTGGCCCATACTTCAAAGCTGGTTTCAAACCTGTGAAGATGCAGATTGTTCGCGACTTCGACCGTGCCGCTCCGATGGGTACCGGCCACGTTAAAGTTGGCGGGAACTATGCTGCAAGTTTGCGTGCCGGTGAAAGAGCTCACCACGAAGGTTTCGCAGCTTCTATCTTTGCAGATGCTAAGACGAAACAATATATCGACGAAGCTGGTCCGGCTAACTTCTTCGGTATCAAGGAAAACAAATATATCACTCCTGATTCTGGCTCAATTCTTCCGTCAATCACCAACAAGAGCTTGCGCGAATTGGCAGCTGATATGGGTTTGACCGTTGAAAGACGTCACATTCCGATTGAAGAAATCGCTACTTTCGAAGAGGCAGGTGCTTGCGGTACAGCCGCTGTCATCTCTCCCGTTGACTCCATTCAGGATCGCGAAAGCGGTGTCGTTTATCAAATCGCCAAGGGTGGCGAACCTGGCCCCTGGTGCGTTAAATTGTACAACCGCCTTACCGGCATCCAATTCGGTGAAGTAGAAGACAAATTCGGTTGGTGCGAAATCATCGATGTCGACTAATCAAATTGCCAATCATACAAAAAAGAGATGGATGTTTCTTTCATCTCTTTTTTTATAAAAACGTAGATATGACGAATCGAGCGAAATTACTTATCTTTTTGATATTGGGCTTGATAGCTGTTTCTTGCGGCAACAAGCATACCCACGATGACAAGATGATTTTCCACTATAACGAATCCAGTGGAATCACTTCGCTCGATCCCGCATTCGCGTCTGGACAAGCCAATATTTGGCCGTGCAACCTGTTATACAACGGATTGGTGGATTTGGACGACTCGCTTCGAGTAGTCCCTGCCATTGCCAAATCCTGGGAAATCAGTGACGATGGCCTCGTATACACCTTCCATCTGCGCAAGGACATCGTTTTCCATAATACCGACTACTACCGATTTCCCTCGCAACGCCGCGTGACAGCAGCAGACTTTGTGTATAGTTTCAACCGCATTGTGGATCCTAATGTCGCCTCCCCGGGCAGTTGGATTTTTCAAAAAGTGGCACGCGACAAAAATGGTAAAGCACTATTTATTGCACTGAATGACAGTACTTTTCAGATTGTACTTTCGGAAATTCAGCCGCCATTTTTGGGAGTTCTCGCTATGAAATATTGCTCCGTTGTCCCTCGTGAGGTAGTAGAGAAATTCGGGCGCGATTTTGCCAGAAAGCCAGTCGGAACCGGACCTTTTCAGATGAAAATGTGGGAAGACGGGGTGAAATTGGTACTGCGGAAAAATCCACGTTACTTTGAGCGCGACGAAGCTGGCACTCCCCTCCCCTACCTCGATGGCGTCGCTATCACCTTCATCGTTGACAAACAATCTGTGTTTATGGAGTTTATGAAAGGCTCCCTCGATTTCATGTCTGGAATTGAAGCTTGTTACAAAGACGCATTGCTGACCAAACAGGGCCAACTCCAATCGAAATACCGGGATAAGATTCAATTGCTGACTTCTCCGTACCTGAATACCGAATATATCGGTTTCATGTTGAAAGATGAAAACAACGGTAATCCTCTGTTAATCAAAGAAGTGCGACAAGCATTGAACTATGGTTTCGATAGAACGAAAATGATGCGTTATTTACGCAACAATATCGGATATGCTGGCACATCTGGCTTCGTGCCACGGGGAATGCGCTCTTTCGATGAAGAACGTGTGAAGGGATACGAATACAATCCACAAAAAGCCGCTGAATTGTTGGCTGAGGCAGGCTACCCCAATGGGCAAGGCCTTCCACCGATAACCATTTCAGTATCTGCATCTTATTTGGATTTGTGCCAATACATTCAGCATGAATTGGCACAATTGGGTATTACCATCAAATTGGATGTTGAACAAGCCACTCAGCAACGTCAGATGATGCGCAGTTATCGCCTACCGGCTTTCCGTGGCTCTTGGATTTGCGATTATCCTGATGCAGAAAATTATCTTTCGTTATTCTATTCCAAGAATTTACAACCAAACGGATCGAACTATACACATTACGTGAATCCAAAGTTTGACGCTTTATTTGAAAAATCTCAAACTATTTTGGATGACGAAGAGCGTAATAATTGTTATACCCAATTGGATTCTTTGCTCATGGAAGATGCCCCTGTGATGTTGCTTTATTACGACAAAGCCATCCGTTTTGTGCAATCGAATGTGGAAGGAATGCAGCCCGGCCCCACTAACATGTTGGATTTGCGGCGTGTTCGCATAAAAAAATAATTTGCATATTTCTCTCTAACTTTATGCTGTTCATAAATTATGGACGGCTGATAGGTTTATGTATCTGAAAATGTGTAAGTTTGCTCAGTAAAAATCGTAATAACATGAGTTCGTTTATTGTTCAGGGTAACGCCTCCCTTTCGGGTGAAATCATCCCCCAAGGCGCCAAAAATGAAGCACTGCAGGTGCTTTGTGCTGTTTTACTCACCCCTGAAAAGGTAAGGATTAACAACTTACCTGACATTCGCGATGTGAAGCGTCTGATTGAGATACTTATTGCCTTAGGAGTAGAAGTAACTCCCATTGACAGAAATACTTACGAATTTCAAGCCGCGCATATCGACTTCGATTATTTGCGTTCCCAAGAGTTCGTAAAAGTGTCTGGAGCCATCCGTGCCTCCATCATGATTTTGGGGCCTCTCTTGGGGCGTTTTGGCAAAGCGTATGCCGCGCGTCCCGGCGGAGACAAAATCGGCCGGCGCCCCTTAAATGCTCATTTTGAGGGGTTTCAGTCGCTTGGAGCTGAATTTTCCTACAATCCGCAGACGACACTTTACGAGCTGCGTGCCGACAAACTCTATGGAAAATACATTTTGCTGAGCGAGGCTTCCGTCACCGGAACCGCCAACGTGGTGATGGCCGCTGTGATGGCCAAAGGAACTACCACCATTTTCAATGCCGCTTGCGAACCCTATCTTTACCAACTATGCACCATGTTGAATAAGATGGGAGCGAAAATCTCCGGCATCGGTTCCAACCTGCTGACTATTGAGGGCGTGGATTACCTCGGTGGCTGTGAGCACACTATCCTTCCTGACATGATTGAAATCGGCAGCTTCATTGGTATGGCAGCCATTACCCGATCGGAACTCACCATCAAGGATTGCGGCATCCAGCACCTAGGACTCATTCCCTCCGTTTTTCGCAAACTCGGCATCCAACTACAAATCCAGGGCGATGATATTTTTATCCCGAAACAAGAAGAGTATGAGGTTGAAACCAACATGGACGGTTCCATTCTCACAGTCAGCGATGCACCATGGCCTGGGTTTACCCCCGACTTAATCAGTATCGTGCTCGTGGCAGCCATCCAAGCCAAAGGCAGTGTGCTCATTCACCAAAAGATGTTTGAGAGCCGTCTGTTCTTTGTCGATAAATTGAAAGAGATGGGCGCGCAAATCATCCTTTGCGACCCGCACCGTGCGACGGTTATCGGTTTGAACAGAAAATATCGCTTGAGAGGAACGACGATGGAGTCGCCCGACATTCGTGCCGGTGTTTCATTGTTGCT
>JAKSME010000104.1 GCA_024400785.1 Bacteroidales bacterium | reverse complement strand
CCCCGGCTGTCAGGTTTTGGGTAGTGGCCCGCACAGAGAAGTTGTTCCGCCGACCAGCATGATTGGTAAAACCGTAGAAGCTACCGTTTCTACTTCCGAAGGTTCTTCAAAAATGACTTTCCGTGTCAAGAAAGTTCCGGATCCGTACGCACAAATCGGTGCTAACATCTTCGGCGGTAAAAAATCAAAAACTGAGTTGTCTGCAAACCCGATGCTTATTGCTAAGATGAGCGACGACTTTGCCTTCGACCTCAAATGGACCGTTAAATCATACACTGTTGATGTTATTGAAAAAGGCATCATCTCAACCATTCAGTGTACTGGTTCAAAATTCTCAAGTGCACTTCTTGCAAAGATTAACAGCGCTCCCTCTGGTACCGTCTTTATGTTCCAAAACATTAAGATTAGCCAACCCGAACTTGGTGAACGTACTATGCCGCGTGACATTACCGTTCGTATCAAATAAATTTAATACTATAAGTTATGAAAAAAATTGTTTTGTCAGTATTGGCCCTTTGCCTTGCATCGGTAGCAGTTGCCCAAGAGGTTGACTCTACTGGTAGCACCCTTGCACAACCGGTGCGCAAACCCCTCGAACTGGCATGGGAACAGACCGAGGTGGGTGATTTCTCTAAAACAGTAAGCTACGTTCATCAACGCAATGCTGATGTTATGTACTATCATACTATTTGGAGAACAATTGACCTTCGCGAGAAGATGAACCATCCTCTCTATTTTCCCCAAGAAACCAGAGGTACTTGGCGTAGCCTTGGCCAGGTGATTTTCGATGCTATCGATGTCAATCATCCTGAAAGACCTCAAGATTCTGTACTTCCCGTGTACACCGACGAATTCTGTACGATGTATCAAGACCGTGAAGCCGTACAAGCTGCTTTATCTGAAACCAAAGTCATTGACTTGATGGATGAAGAAACTTTCGAAATCATTGGTCAACAGGAACTTCATGAAAATTATGAGGCCAAACAGATTTTGCAATATCGCGTAAAAGAAATTTGGTTCTTCGACAAGAAACGTTCCGTTATGGAAGTACGTATTCTTGAAATTGAACCGATGATCCAAGTAGAACGCGAAGTCGGTGGACAAGGAGCTCCCATTCCTGGTCAAGAAGAACAGGAAGAAGAAGATGTTCAGACTGTAAAAGCATGGAAACGCCTCGGCTTCATCATGTATGATGAATTGAGACCATATCTCGTCAAACAAGAAATGTACAATCCTAAGAACAACGCACAGCGTTTGTCATTGGATGACGTACTGACTTGGAAGCGTGAATTTTCCAGCTTCATCTACCAAGAACAAAACACCTACAACGATCGCCAGATTTACGAATACATCGCAAATGCACGGGATCAACGTATCGAATCAGAACGCATCACCGAAAAGATTCGTTCCTTCGAACACGACCTTTGGGAATTTTAATCAGAACAACAATTTTTTTCATAACAAAGCGGCGGTGATAATTCATCGCCGCTTTTGTTTTTTTCGTACTTTTGCACCCTTATGAAAAATATCCGAAACTTCTGCATTATAGCGCACATCGACCACGGCAAAAGCACGTTGGCAGACAGAATGTTGCAATTTACCGGCACCGTTAACGACCGCGAATTTCAAGACCAAGTACTTGACGACATGGCTTTGGAACGCGAACGCGGCATCACCATTAAAAGTCACGCCATCCAGATGGACTACAAGTACAAAGGCGAGCATTATGTGCTCAACCTGATTGACACTCCCGGCCACGTTGACTTTTCGTACGAGGTATCCCGCTCCATAGCGGCTTGCGAAGGAGCACTCCTCTTGGTGGACGCCACACAGGGAGTTCAAGCCCAAACCATCTCCAACCTGTACCTCGCTATCGACAACGACCTGGAAATCATTCCCGTACTCAACAAAATGGACATGCCTGCGGCCATGCCGGCAGAAGTCAAGGACCAGATTATCGACCTTATTGGTTGCGATGAAAGCGACATCATTGAGACCAGCGGAAAAACCGGACTTGGGGTTGAAGAGTTGTTGGCGGCCATCATCGAACGCATTCCGGCGCCCAAAGGCGACCCTGAAGCTCCGTTGCAGGCCCTCATTTTCGACTCCGTTTTCAACTCATACCGCGGCATCATCTCCTATTTCCGTATTTTCAACGGAACCATGCACGCTGGCGACAAACTGAAATTCATCTCCACGGGCAAGGAATACGATGCCGATGAAATCGGGGTGCTGCGAATGAGCCAAGAACCACGCCAAGTAATGAAAGCTGGAGATGTCGGCTACATTATTTCAGGAATCAAGACTTCACGCGAGGTAAGAGTTGGCGACACAGTGACACAGGTGGAGCGGCCGTGCGAAAAAGCCGTAGCTGGTTTCCAAGAGGTTAAACCGATGCTTTTTGCCGGCGTTTATCCCACCGACGCTGACCAATATGAAGAGTTACGTGCTTCATTGGAGAAATTACAGCTCAATGACGCATCCCTCACCTTCGTTCCCGAATCTTCAGCCGCGCTCGGCTTCGGCTTCCGTTGCGGATTCCTCGGCCTTCTTCACATGGAAATCGTTCAGGAACGTCTCGACCGAGAATTTGACATGGACGTAATCGCCACCGTGCCAAACGTCTCCTACAACCTTTACACCACAAAGGGAGAGATGGTCGAAGTTCACAACCCCTCCGGCATGCCACCGGCCACCACCATCGATCACGTGGAAGAACCCTTCATCCGCGCTCAAATCATCAGCAAAGCCGACTACATCGGTCCCATCATCAAATTGTGCTTGGACAAGCGAGGAACACTGCTCAACCAAGTTTACATCGCTTCCAACCGCGTCGAACTCACTTTCGACCTGCCACTCGGCGAAATCGTGTTCGACTTTTATGACAAACTGAAGAGCATCTCCAAAGGTTACGCCTCTTTCGACTACCACATTTCCAACTACAAACCCGCCCAATTGGTGAAATTGGACATCCTCCTGAACGGAGACTCTGTGGATGCGCTTTCATCCTTGACGCATGTTGACAATGCCTACCCATTTGGCCGCAAAATTTGTGAAAAACTGAAAGAATTAATTCCACGTCAACAATTTGATATCGCCATCCAAGCCGCTATTGGAACGAAAATCATTGCACGTGAAACGGTTAAGCAAGTTCGCAAGGATGTTACAGCCAAATGTTATGGCGGTGACATCACCCGTAAACGCAAACTGTTGGAGAAACAGAAACAGGGCAAAAAACGTATGCGCCAAATTGGCAACGTAGAAGTCCCACAGTCAGCTTTCCTCGCAGTGTTGAAGTTAGACTAAATCCCGAAAAACATTTTTTGAAAAAAATCTGTAGTTTCTCAGGATTTGTTGCGTCTTACCTTTGATTTGATTCCGAAAAAAAATGGAAAATAAGGAAAAAGAGTTTGAAACCATTGTCAGAGAAAACAAGAGCACCATATACACGGTGTGCTATATGTTTTCAAAGGATAATGACGAAGTCAACGACCTTTTTCAAGAAGTACTCATCAACCTTTGGAACGGATTCGACAATTTCAGAGGCGAGTCGAAGGTGGGTACATGGATCTGGCGTGTGGCGCTCAACACCTGCATTTCCGATGAGCGCAAAAAAAGACGCCATGGAGAAAAGGTGTCATTAGAGATGGCTTCTGACCTTTTTGCTGACGATGACCACGACACCAAGCAAATCCAACAATTGTACGGCCGCATTAACCGGCTGGACCTGATGGAACGCGCCATCGTGTTGCTTTGGCTCGACAATCTCAGTTATGATGAAATCGCCGCCATCGTGGGCATTACCGTCAAGAATGTTTCCGTTAAATTACTCAGAATCAAGCAAAAACTCATTCAAATGTCGAACAACAAAGACTATTAGCTATGGAAAATACAGATAACGGCCATCCGGAATTGGAGGCGCTGCACGAACAGGCGGCGCTGCTGAAGAAAAAATTAGACCAGGAAACGATTGTCAGCGAGGAGGTCCTGCGCAAAACAATGAGCCGCAAGGTCCGCACCATCAACGCACAGGCCATCACCAGCGGAATTGCTGCCGTAGTGGTCATTGCCTTCGCCATCTTCTACTTCCCCACCCTCGGACTTTCCACCTACTTCTCCATAGGCACTATTGTGATGATGCTCATTTGCGTTTTCTTTACTCTGAAATATCACAAAAATGTGAACGCCAAATCGATGGGAAGCGACCTCGTCAGCGTGGCAAAAATCATGAAAAAACTCAAAACGGACTATATGAACTGGTTAAAATATGGTTTTGCGATGGCCATCGGCTGGGCAACCTGGTTTTGCATCGAGCTCCGCATCGCCAGCGGCACGTGGCACGAAGCACTCAGCACTGTCATCGCTGTCGTCGTCGGCCTGTTCCTCGGCGGGTTCATCGGGTTCAGAATGCACAAGAAAGTAGTGAACACCTGCGATGAAATCATTGATTCGGTTAAGCGTGAAAACGGTTAAACGTGAAAATAGTTAAACGAAAATAGTTAAAAGACAAATTTCAATTCATTAAATTAAAATACTATGAAACAAGTAATTACAACAATCGTAATCGTGGTTTGCGCGGTTTTGGCATTCGCGCAGCAGACACAGCCTGTTCCGATTGATGCAAAAGTGCGCATCGGGAAATTGGACAATGGGCTGACTTATTACATCCGCCACAATGAGGAGCCGAAAGGGCAGGCCAACTTCTACATCGCCCAAAAAGTCGGTTCCATTTTGGAAGAGGAAAACCAGCGCGGTTTGGCCCATTTTTTGGAACACATGTGTTTCAACGGAACCGAAAAATTTCCGGGAAATGGTGTCGTGAAATATTGCGAAAGCATCGGTGTGAAATTCGGTGCCGACCTCAATGCCTACACCTCCATTGATGAAACGGTGTATAACATTGACAATGTGCCGGTTGCAACCACGCCGAGCGCCATCGACTCCTGTTTGTGGATTTTGCACGACTGGGCCGACGGACTTTTGCTGGGAGGTGACGGCGGTGACCACGAGCGCGGCGTCATGCACGAAGAGGGGCGCAGCGGATTGGGCGGCAGCGCAACTTCGCGTATGTACGAAAAAATTCTTCCCGAAATCTATCCCAACAACAAATACGGTCAGCGTATGCCCATCGGTTTGATGGAAGTGGTTGACAACTTCCCCTATCAGGCCATCCGTGACTACTACGAAAAATGGTATCGTCCTGACCAACAAGGTATTGTAGTTGTTGGCGACATTGACGTTGACCAAGTAGAAGCCAAAATCAAGTCCATTTTCGGCACCATCGCCAAACCGGTCAATCCGGCAGAACGCTACTATGTGCAGGTGGAAGACAATCAGGAACCCATCGTTTCCATTGCCACCGACAAAGAACAGCCCTACGCTTTGAACTACATTTTCATCAAGCACGACGACTATCCCGACAGCTTGAAGGGAGATATGACCTATATGATTTATCAATACATTAATGAAATTGCTTCCAACATTCTTTCCGAACGCACGAATGACCTTGCACAGCAAGCCAATCCGCCTTTCATTCAGGGTTTCATTTATGATGAAGATTTCTTCTTTGCCAAAACCAAAGGTTCTTTCAACGGCGTTGTCGTCACCGATGAAAACGGTGTGGAAAAGGGCATCACGACGATTTACCGCGAAATGCTGCGCGCCCTTCGTCACGGCTTTACCGCCAGCGAGTACGAACGCGCCAAAGCCAATCTCCTCAGCGAACTTGAAAAGCAGTACAACGAACGCGACAAAGTGAAAAGTCAGAATTACTGCCGCGAATATGTACGCCATTTCATTGATAATGAGCCGATTCCGGGCATTGAAAACGAATATGCACTGGCACAGGCCATCCTTCCGAACATCCCGCTTGAAATTGTCAATCAATATATGAAAGAATTGGTGGGCGAAGGCAATTTGGTGGTTGCTTGCATGCTTCCTGAAAAAGATGGCGTGAAATATCCCACCAAAGAAGAATTGATTTCCGCATTGAACAAAGTGGCCGCGGAAGACATTGCCGCTTTGGAAGACAAAAGCAGCAACGAACCGTTGATCAAGAAGATGCCCAAAGCCGGCAAGGTCGTGAAGAACGAAAATGCACAGTTCGGCTACAAGAAACTCTCTCTCTCGAATGGTGCTGTCGTATATTACAAAAACACGGACTTCAAAGCCGATGAAATCAAGATGCACGCTTTCAGCGAAGGCGGCACCAGCTTGTATGGCGACAAAGACGTGGCCAACCTGAAGGTGATTGACGAATTGATTGGCGTGGGCGGTTTCGGCAACTTCAGTCTAACCGAACTCACCAAGGCGCTTGCCGGCAAGCACGTGAGAATGACGCCCGCCATCAACACCTACAGCGAAACTTTGGACGGTGAAACCACTCCTAAGGACGTTGAAACTTTCTTACAACTCAACTATTTGTATTTCACCGCACAACGCGCCGACAACGATGCTTTCCAATCCTGGAAGAGCAAAGAAACCGCGATGTTGGTGAATGCTGCCACCAACCCGATGAAATATTTGAGCGATACTATTCGCAAGGAGTTGTACCCGAATCTTCCTCGTTTGAAATCACTTACCCTTGAAGACCTCGACCAAGTGAACTACAAACGCTGCCAGCAGATTTGCAAAGAGCGTTTCGCCAATGCCGCCGACTTCACCTTCATTTTCACCGGAAACATCGATGAAAGCACCTTCATTCCGTTGGTAGAAAAATACATCGCTTCATTGCCGGCCAAGGGCAACAAGGAAATGCACAAGGACTTTGGTGGCGCCGCGCGTGACGGTTCCCGCGAAAACATCTTCAAACACGAGATGGAAATCCCCACCGCTACCGTACTCATCGCTTCACACGGCAAAGTGGATTACAACCTCAAGAACAAACTGACTTACAGCATTGCCGAACAAGTCATCGACATTATTTTGACTGAGGAAATCCGTGAAAAAGAGGGTGGCACTTACGGTGTGAGCGTCAGCGCCGGCGTCAACAACCTGCCGCACCCGTACGTAATGATGCAGATTTACTACCAGACCGACCCGGAAAAGTACGAATATCTGAACAAACGCATCGAAGAGGTGATTGCCGACTTTGCACAGAACGGTCCGTCTGAAACAAACATGGCCAAAGTGAAAGAGTACATGGTGAAGAAATATCAGGAAAACCTGCGCAACAACGGCTATTTCTCACGCACGATGAAAGAGTATTTGTTGAACGGTGTTGATAACTGCACCGACTACGAAAAAGTTCTCAACAGCATCACTGTCAACGATGTGCGCGTTGCAGTCGCCGACTTGCTCAAGCAGA
>JAKSME010000103.1 GCA_024400785.1 Bacteroidales bacterium | reverse complement strand
GGCTTCCTGACGGACACCGATCTGGCGCATTTCGATGCGAATACGGAACTGCTCTGCCAAAATCTTAATAAGTTCACGGAAATCAACACGGTCTTCTGCAGAATAATAGAAGATGGCTTTCGTCCCATCCCCTTGATATTCAACATCATTCACCTTCATTTTCAAGCCAAGGTCCCACGCGATGTAACGAGAAGAAAGCATCGTGGTGTGCTCTTGGTTGACAGTGGAAATCCATTTTTCAATGTCAGAATAACGCGCGGTACGATAAAGTTTTTTCTTAACATCGTCAGGATTCACACGTTTATGTTTCAACTGGCGGTAGACATTTTTCCCCAACATGGAAATTATGCCAATGTCATGACCGGGAGAGGCCTCTACGGCAACGATGTCCCCGACATGGAAAGCGCCGTCTTGGGGCAAAATGTAGAAATCTTTGTGACTGTTTTTGAAACGCACTTCCGCGATGGGGCAATCCAAATAATCGGTGGTTATATTCAAATCAGAAATCCAATCGTAAGTACTTAATTTGCAAGCACTTTGCGTATAGTCTTGACAATTCACCTGTTCTGGACTGGGGAAATTGCTAATTCCCCTTGATAGGTAGGGATTGGCAGCAATTCTTTCCGTTTCCTTTGAAACACCGGTACGTATATCTAAATTGAGATATTCTTCTAAATTTTCGACTTGAGTGTGGTCGGTTTCAACCTCGGTAAACTTCTTTTTCTCTTTAATCTCCTGTTTATTCTCTTGATTTTCGGCCATATTAGTATATAAAATTAGCGGCCGCAAATTTACACAATTTTTTGTGATTTTCTGGTGATTTTTTCAAAAAAATAAGCAATGAAAAAATGGTTGAAAATCAAAGGCCAAGTCGCTGTTTCTCAACCTCGAACAATAAAATCCCAGTAGCTACGGAAACATTAAGGGAACGAATGGTGCCCACCATCGGGATGCGGACAGAACCATTGCACTTACGCAGATAGTCCCAAGCAATTCCCTCATATTCATTGCCCATAATCAGGCAAATCGGTTTTTTGAAGTCATGCTGGAAATAAGTATCCTCAGCTTTTTCTGTCACACCAACCACCTCAATACCAGAGTCTTGCAGATATTCAATTACTTCTACCAGGTTGGAATGGCGGCAAATCGGGACTTTGAGCAGCGCGCCGGCGGAGCTTTTGACGGCATCTTCGTTGAGTTGTGCCCCGCCCTTCAGCGGCAGAATGATGGCATCGACACCGGCACACTCTGCGGAACGCGCAATCGCACCGATGTTGCGGACATCCGTGATTTTGTCCAAAATGAGCAAAAAAGGCGTTTTGCCCTGTTCATACAAAAAAGGAACGATTTCGTAAATGTCGTTATATTCGATGGCCGACATGAAAGCGATTACTCCTTGATGGTTGCCACGTGTCAGACGGTTCAATTTTTCGGCGGGGACATATTGGAACGGAATTTTGTGTTCGCGCACCCGGATGAAAAGATCCTTAAAAAGCGGACCGCTCAATCCTTTTTGCAACAGCACTTTATCAATAGTTTTTCCACTTTCAATCGCCTCTAAAACGGGACGCATGCCATACGTGATTGCTCCTTCTTCCATAGAATTGGCTACTTAAAATTATTTACCTAAAACCCAGGCATTCTTGATGTTGGCAGCGAATTTTTCGGCTTCCGCCTCACTGTTGAAAACACCGAGGCAAACGCGCAAGTGCCAATCACCGTCCACACTGACGATGGTGGGTGAATAACGCTCAAAATGCTGTTGCTTGATATGTTGGACACAGGCGGAGTCGGCACCGAAACTTCCGTGAACGACATAATACTTGCCCTGTTCGAACGTGAGGTGCTGGACATGATTGATGTCGAATGCGGGGGCAGGCTGAACAACATCTTCGGGTTCTGCCAGAGGCTCTTCGGCCTCCGCAACGGAATCTGTCACTGCGGCAGGTTCTTCCAACGGAGCGGGTTCCGCTTCGGGTGTCGGTTCGGTAACAACTTCCGACGTCTGTTTGTCGAAAATCTTATGGTAACATTCGCAGACGGTGTCGCGGTAGAGATAACCGACAATGCCGATAGCTGCAAGCAAAACTATGATTATCAGCAGAATCCAAATCCAACGATGAGATTTTTTGTTCGATCCGGCAGTTTCTCCGGCATCATCATTTTCGGTTTCCCCGGGCTCGACAGCTGGCTCGGGTTCAATGACTGGCGCGGGCTCGGGTTCAATAACAGGCTCGGGCTCGATAACCGGCTCAGGCTCGATAACTGGTTCGGGTTCAATAACCGGCTCTGGTTCAATAACTGACTCAGGGGCGTTAACAGGCTCGGGTTCAATAACCGGCTCTGGTTCGATAACTGACTCAGGTTCAGCAATTGGTTCGAGCTCAGCAAGCGGCTCGGGTTCAATGGCTGGCTCGGGCTCGGGTTCAATAACTGGTTCGGGCTCAGCAAGCGGCTCGGGCTCAATAACAGGCTCAGGCTCGATAACTGGCTCAGGCTCGGCAACCGGCTCGGGCTCGATAACTGGCTCGGGTTCAATAACCGGCTCTGGTTCGATAACTGACTCAGGGGCGTTAACAGGCTCGGGCTCGATAACAGATTCGGGGGCTGGCTCCGCGATAGGTTCCGGGGCTACCACCGGTTCGGGTTCGGAAACGGCAATAACCTCCGGCGCGACAGCGGGAACCGGAATAACCTCCGGCGCCGGTTCGGGTTCTACAATATTTTCAGGGATGGGATTTTGAACAACAACAGGTTCGACCTTCTCGGTCTGGATATCAACGGCCTCCTCTTTCAATGAAATCGGAGACATGCCCTCAAACTCACTGTTGAGAGCGGGAATGAAGTCACTTTCGAATGAAATCACCCCTTTTTTCAGTGTAAACGTGCCAAAATCTGGCACTTTCACATGCTTTTCACTTTGCAGTTTTTCTGCCAATTCCTCCTGCCAGTTGCGGACAGCATCATCGGCATCTACAATCTTCATTCCGCCATGATTGGAGACGTAGAGGATAAAGTCGAAACCACTTCCGTCGGCGTTATTATCCAAGGTCACAGAATAATGCGGCGGCAGGACTTCGGTTTTGGTGACTTTCGCAGGATGGAATTGCTTCTGGAAAAGCCCCATACCATTAATGTAAACGGCTCCCCCGTCCTGCAACATTTCTACTAAACTCTTAACAATCATGACAGAACACTTAAAATACAGTTACCTTCTCTGCACGTTCCAGATCCTCCGGAGTATCAATGGCGATGCTTTCGTAGTCGCAAGTCCGCACATAAATCTCAAAATCATTGTCCAACCAACGGAGTTGCTCTAATTTTTCGGCATTTTCCAAAGTGGACACGGGAAGTTTCACAATTTTTTTCAAAATTTCATAACGATAGGCATAAATGCCAATATGTTTGAAAAATCGAGGGGCGACTTCCTGATTTCGAAAATACGGTATGGCTGAGCGGCTGAAATAAAGGGCGCGGCCGGATTGCGAACAAACGACCTTAACCATGTTGGGATTTTGAGGATTTTCTTCCGAAAGAAACTCTTTGGCCAACGTGGCAATGCCGACATGCGGATTCTGGAATTGTGAAGCCAATAGGTTGATAGCTTCGGGACGGATGTACGGTTCGTCACCTTGGATGTTGATGACCACATCGTCATCAGCAAGACACAGTGATTCAGCAACTTCTGCACATCTCTCTGTCCCCGATTGATGATGGGGGGAAGTCATTACTGCCTGACCGCCGAACTGTTCCACTGCGGAGCGGATGCGTTCGTCGTCGGTAGCGACAACTACGCGCTGCAAACCCGCTTGACAGGCACGTTCAAACACCCACTGAACCATGGGTTTTCCATGAATCAAGGCCAGGGGCTTACCGGGGAAACGCGTTGAGGCGTAACGGGCAGGAATAACTCCGATGAATGCCATAGCAACTATTTTTCGGGGAACAAACCAAACAATTCTGCGTCAATTTTCTCAATGATGGTACCGAAATCCTCGGCACGTTCACCGAATTTAATCTTGTTCACATCGATGATGAGGAGTTTGCCCAATTTGTAATGGCTGATCCAATCCTCATAACGCTCATTCAAATTCTGAAGATAATCCAAACGGATGGTCTTTTCATATTCGCGGCCACGCTTTTGGATTTGGGAAACGAGGGTGGAAGTATCGGCGTGAAGATAAATCAACAGGTCGGGAGCCTGGAGGAATTGGGCCATCAGCTCAAAAAGAGAGGAATAATTCTCAAAATCGCGAGTCGGCATCAGCTGCATGTCATGCAAGTTCGGTGCGAAAATGTAAGCATCTTCATAAATGGTTCTGTCTTGAATGACAGTTTTGTTGCGTTTTCTGATATCGATGACCTGACGGAAACGATTGTTCAAGAAATAGACCTGCAGGTTAAACGACCAACGCTGCATATCTTCGTAATAACTAGCGAGATACGGATTATTGTCCACACTCTCGTACATAGGTTCCCAGCCGTAATGTTTGGCTAACATCGTGGTCAAAGTCGTTTTTCCAGACCCAATGTTTCCGGCCACGGCTATGTGTTGTGCAATAGGCATAATTGTATTTTTTAAGTGAAAAAACAGCGACAAAAATACAAAAAGATACCTTTAAAAATGTGATTGTGGATGTTTTGTTAATAAATATTTCAATGCTTTGAAAGTCAGATACTCAACCTTACTTTTTCGTTGATAATGGGAATCAGACCATGCTAAAATTCGGCATTTAATAGCAGACGAATGTTCTTTTCATCCTCAGAAAGTTGCTTGGCTAACGCTGTCACGGAATCAAATTGCATCTCTCCCCTCACTCTTTTAACAATCCTGAAAGAAACCGTTTGTTCATACAAATCTCCTTGATAATCAAATAGATGAATCTCAAATACTCTTTCCGACAATTTCAAAGTCGGGCGGGTGCCGACGTAAAGCATCCCTTGGAAGAGCTCTTTTTCGCTCAATTGGAGCACTACAGCATAAACTCCGTTTTCAACCGCTAAAGCCGGTTCTACATTCGCCAGATTGATGGTCGGATAATTCCATTTCCTACCGTTGGCGTTACCGTGGACCACTGTCCCACTATGCCATTTTTTTTCCATATCTGACAATATTTATTCGAACAGCAATTCATCTCGCTTCTCGCTGCGGGCATCGGGCGCAGCATCGACAACGACAACGATTTCGCCTTTGACCTCTTTGGCGGAGAAATGGTCGATGGCCTCCCCTACGGTTCCGCGGAAATTTTCCTCATGGATTTTGGTAAGTTCACGACAGACGGCAATTTTTCTATCGGTCCCGAAAATGGGGAGCATCATCTGCAACGTTTTCAGCAAACGGTAGGGCGACTCATAGAAGATGGAGGTTTCATGTGCGGACGCGATAGTTTTCAAGCAGGATTCTTTTCCTTTTTTGTGAGGGATGAAGCCATAGAACTTGAAACTGCTGGCAGGTAGCGCGGAATTCACCAATGCGGGAATAAGTGCGGTGGCGCCGGGGAGGCATTCCACCTCGATACCTAATTTAACACACTCTCGCACAAGAAGATAACCAGGGTCTGAGATACAAGGAGTGCCAGCATCAGAAGTCAAGGCAACCATTTCCACCTGCTGAATTTGTCGAATGATGTTATCCAATTGTTGGTGTTCATTATGAATATGGTAAGCATAGCAGGGCTTGTCGATCTCGAAATGGCGGAGAAGGTTTTTCGTGGTGCGGGTATCTTCACACAACACGAAGTCGGCTGATTTAAGCACATTCAGTGCCCGCAATGTGATATCTTCCAGATTTCCAATAGGTGTTGGGACAACTACAAGTTTCATGTTTTAGAGATACTGTTTCAATTTCTGTTGATTGTCATCGGTTCTTAAACGCTTGATAGCACGGTCTTTAATTTGTCGGACGCGTTCATGGGAGAGAGCTGTGCAAGCGCTGATTTCGTCCAAGGTATACTCACGTTTGGTGTGAATGCCGAAGAACATTTTCAGGACTTCCTGTTCCGTTTCCGGGAGGTCAGCCATCATAAGGTCCAGTTCTTTCCCCAGGGATTCGGAGATAAGTTCGCTATCGGTTGATTTTTGTCCGTCAGGGATAAAGGTATCAATGAATTTGGTTTCTTCATCGGAGGCCAACGGGGCATCGATGGAAACGTGGAAACCGTTTTGGCGAAGGAGTTCTGCCACTTTTGCGGGTTCCATTTCAACGGCTTCGGCCACCTCTTCCACGGTGGGCATGCGCACCAGTTCTTGTTCCAGGCGAGCGGTTTCCTTACGGATTTTACTGATGGTGCTCACTTGGTTGAGGGGTAGGCGCACCACGCGCGACTGCTCGGCGATGGCATTCAAAATACCCTGGCGAATCCACCAAACCGCGTAAGAGATGAACTTAAAACCGCGGGTTTCATCGAAACGACGGGCTGCACGCATCAAGCCGAGATTTCCTTCCGTTATCAGGTCCACCAGTTCGATGCCCTGGTTTTGATATTTTTTTGCAATGGAAACCACGAAGCGGAGATTGGCAGTTACGAGGCGTTCGAAAGCGGCTTCATCGCCACACCGAATCTGTCGAGTGAGTTCGACCTCTTCATCCGCAGTAATCATCGGGACTTTGGAAATTTCGTTCAGGTACTTAGTTAATGAGGCAGTACCACGGGGAGTAATGGAAACAGAAATTTTAAATTGTTGCATCATAATAAATAGGTAATGGTTAACGGTTTGGAATTATTCTTTGTAATGGACGTCCGTGGTGCCGTCGGCATTAAGCAAGGTGACCATCACGGACTTGTTTTCGCCAGCGCGAATGAATTCAATTTTGACGACATCCCCGGGAGAATGCTGCGTCATCACCTCCCTCAACTCAGAAACAGAGTTAACATTCTGATTACCAATGGATAAAATCACATCGTTCACTTGCAATCCAGAGCGGGCGGCCGCACCATCCTCTGAAATTTCCATCAATTGGATGCCCTTAACTTCCGGCAGTCCGAGTTCTTGGGCGACATCGGCATTTACCTCTCGCACACCGACGGCCAGCATCGCACGCTGGACGGTTCCATACTGTTTCAAATCGGCGACCACCTTTTGGGCGATATTAGACGGGATGGCGAAAGAGTAACCGGTAAAATAGCCCGTATGGCTGGCAATTGCGGAGTTGATACCGATAAGTTGACCATCAACATTCACCAGTGCGCCACCGCTATTTCCCTGATTCAAAGCGGCATCGGTTTGGATGAAAGACTCTATGGTGGAGTTTTCGCCCAAAATATCCAGATTACGGGCTTTGGCACTGACGATGCCCGCGGTAACCGTGGATGTGAG
>JAKSME010000102.1 GCA_024400785.1 Bacteroidales bacterium | reverse complement strand
TGCAACCACTTTCGGCGAACCGACTTTGAAATCGTACCCGATTTTTTTGACGAAATTCTTGAAAGTCAATAATTTCTCGTCCAATGGCTTGTCATGGATACGATAAACAAATGTTTTGGGTTCTTTATTGGAATTGCTTTTTTTACCTATTTTTTCGGCCACTTTTTTGTTGGCGAGCAGCATGAATTCCTCAATCATAAAGTTGGCTTCAGTGGAAACTTTCAAATATACACCGATGGGTTTCGCGTTCTCATCGAGTTCGAATTTTACCTCCTCGGTTTCGAAGTTGATGGCATTGTTCTCGAAGCGGCGTTTACGCATTATTCTGGCTAAATTGTTGATAGCCAGAATTTCATCTGCCAATCGGCCTTCTCCTTTGTCGATAATTTCTTGCACTTGTCCGTAGTCGAAGCGTTCATCGGAGTTGATGATAGTGTGGCCGAACCACTCTTTCACTACTTTGGCGTTGTCATCGAGTTCGAAAACGGCGCTGAAACAGAGTTTGTCTTCGTGCGGGCGGAGGGAACAAAGGTTGTTGCAGAGGGCTTCTGGCAGCATGGGGATGGTGCGGTCGACGAGGTAGACGGAAGTGCCGCGTTGGTATGCCTCCTGGTCGATGAGTGAGCCGGGACGGACATAAAAAGAGACATCGGCGATATGTACGCCCACACGGTGGTTGCCATTGGAAAGCTTTTCGTATGAAAGAGCATCGTCGAAGTCTTTGGCGTCAGTGGGGTCGATAGTGAAGGTGGTGATGCCACGGAAATCTTTGCGCTTCTTCAATTCCTTTGTATCTATTTCAGTACTAATAGCTTGTGCTTCTTCTTCCACCTCTTTGGGAAATTGCAATGGAAAGTCGTTTTCAGCGAGAATGGACTGCATTTCCACTTCGTTGCTGCCGGGTTTCCCGAGTACACTCACCACTTCGCCGATGGGATTTTTGCTGCCAGGCGTCCAATCAACGATTTTTACCACGACTTTGTAACCGGTTTTTGCTTTTTTCAATAGGCGACCTGGAATGAGAATGTCGCGGCGGTAACTGGGGTTGTCGGGTAGGAAGAAGGCGATGCCTTTGTCGATTTTGATGACGCCAACCAATTGTTTCTGAGAGCGTTCAAGAACTTCCACAATTTGCCCTTCGGGCTTGCGGCCTTCGCGCGGCGGAAAGGTCATCACTTTCACTAAGTCACCGTGAAGCGCGTTGCTCATATAGCGTTCGGGAATGAAAATGTCGTCATCATCACCCTCCTGTAGCACGAAAGCAGCACCACTGTTCTTAACTTGCAATCTGCCAGATACATAGTTGCGCCCGGTGGTCTCCTTGTTCATGTATTTGCTGTTGAGACGGTATTTCCCTCGGCCGACTTTCAGCAGAATTTTGGCATTGACAAATTTGTCGATGGCGCGTTTCACTTCTTCGCGCCCCTGTTTGTCGTATACATTTATTTTGGCGGCAATCTGTTTGTAGTTCAGCTTCTCATTGCTGTTCGACAGCGCCTGGATGATTTTATTTTCTATCGTTTGCATAATGGTAATAATGTAGGGTGCAAAGGTACATTGAATTTGTTATATAGAAGGTGATGTAATGGAAAAATCCAGCAGGAATAACGGTTTGAATATCGGTTTCCGACAACTAAATAAGGTAGCGGTTGCGCATGCGCATCATTTCTTCTTCGCTGAGACACAATTGGTTGGTGAGGTATTCCTGCATTGAACCGAATTCGCGGTCTATCAAGTCGAGGGTGGAGATGAACGATTTTGTGCTCACACCGATGAATCCGCGGATGACGTCTGCATCCTCTTCCGTACCTCCCATTTCTGCCAGTCGCCGGCACAGACTTTCTACCTCTTTGCGATAGAAAAGATTGGAAAGGTCAAAGTCTTGAACAATCAACTCCCGGCTCGCCCCAAGTGCCGCAAGCACAAAGGCCGCGCCCCATCCCGTGCGGTCCTTGCCTTGCGAACAATGCCACAACACCGCTCCTTCGTCTGTCTTCGCCACAAAGTTCAAGAACGTGGCGAACTGCAATTGTGTCCACTCACTCAAAATGAGCGCTGGGTACATGTTATAAAGTGTCTGCTTGGTTTCTTCTGTCTGCGCACTGTGCAGCAATAGTTCCATGTCGTTGTTTTGCGCTACTGCCGCCAATGCTGATGCCCGCCATTCACCTTCTGTCGCCGGGTCGTTGCTCGGTAGATGGAGATTGTCGGCTCCGCGCAGCTCGCGGTCGGGCGCACGCAAAATTTCACCCTTTGTGCGAAAATCAAAAACGTGAACTACGTGGAACTCGTCTTCCAAACGCCGCACGTCCGCATCTGTCGCCGTATTCAAACAACCTGTACGCAGCAACAACCCCGGACGGATATGGCGGCCGTCGGCCATCTCATAACCACCCAAATCTCGTGCATTCAACACACCTTCCAACCCAATCAATTGCTGCATGTCTTTCAATTTTCGGTTCCAACCACTTCGCTTCCCGCTTGGTAAGGGGTTACTTCGCCCGCCAGTACTTTCGGCAGCAGGCCCTCAATGGCTGCCTGCACTTCGGGACGGTTAAAGAAATTGTTCTTGATGGTAAAGTCTATCCAATCGTAGAAAATCTTGACGTTCTGTTCGTTGCGATTTTTTTCAAAGAAGCCGTTCTTTTTGGTGAGAGCTTCAAATTGGGCGATGATTTCCCAAACCTTGTCAATGTCTGTGTGCTCGATAGAAGAACAGGTGGTAACGGGCACTTCCCATCCGTTTTCGTTTTTGGGAAAGAGGTGCAAGGCCGATTGATATCGCGTTCTTGCCAGTTGGGCCGGTGTCACATTGTCCCCATCGGCTTTATTAATTACCAATGCATCAGCCATTTCCATGATTCCGCGTTTGATGCCTTGCAGCTCGTCGCCGGCACCGGAGAGCATGATGAGCAGGAAGAAGTCAACCATGGACTTGACTACGGTTTCCGATTGGCCGACGCCGACGGTTTCAACGATGATGACGTCGAAGCCAGCCGCTTCGCACAGCACGATGGTTTCTCGCGTTTTCCGAGCCACTCCGCCGAGGGTGAGTCCGGAGGGGGAGGGGCGAATGAAGGCGTGAGGGTCGACAGAAAGCTGTTCCATGCGGGTCTTGTCGCCGAGGATGCTCCCTTTGGAACGTTCGCTGCTCGGGTCGATGGCCAACACGGCAATCTTTTTGCCATGTGTGGTAAGAAAGGTTCCGAAAGCTTCGATGAAAGTGCTTTTTCCTGCGCCGGGCACACCGGTAATGCCAATGCGCAAAGAATTCCCCGAGTGCGGTAGACAACGCTCAATCACTTGCTGCGCAAACTGATGGTGCTCCGGATTAGTGCTCTCTATCAACGTGATGGCACGACTGAGGATGACACGGTCGCCTCTGCGGATGCCTTCCACATATTCGTCAACAGACAACTCCCGCCGCTTGCGCTTCTGCAAGTAAGGGTTGACTTGTGACGGTTGTTCAATGCCTTCGCGCTCGTGAAGAGCGGTGTCAAAATTGTGTTCTACCATGAAAATGAGCAGGCTACGTCGTTGGCCCCAAGTTCATCTGCATTGTTCTCAACCTCGTTGCTGTTTTCCATGCCAGCACATTCGGAGGCACTTACTTCGCTGCCATCCCAGGTGTCGTAACCCACAACCTCGTTGTCGTTATAGTATTTACACAAACAGTCGCTTTGTTCGCAAGAAGTGAAACAGGCAATGCACAATGCCGCTGCGGCCAAAAGTGAGAAGATCTTTTTCATTGATGTTGATTTTTTTTGATTAATCGCGTTTACAAACTACTTCAAAATCAACGAGTTCCGCATCTCCCAGCGGAATTTCGCTGATTTGATCCAATGGAATGCTCAATGTGTAGGAGTCATTCATGCCCTCACAATCTTCATCCGTCACATGTTTGTCATCCCAAGTTTTGATGTCGTAAAGTTTCCCTTGTTTGTAATATTTACAAACACAGTCTTTATGACATGAAGTGACTGATATACAAAGAATTATTGTTGATAAAATCCAAAGGATGCTTTTTTTCATGCTTCTTTTTTTTAAGGTTGCAAAATTACGATTTTTCGATGAATTTCTTTTGTGCGATGATGACTTTTTTTGATTTCAATAAAATGATAAATTTTTCGTAAATTTGCCGCCAAATTTACTGTAAAAATCTATGATGAAGAAACTTACGATTATTTTATTAATGATTCTGCCCTTTTTTGCTCATGCTCAAAAGTTGGCTTCTTATAAAAACATTGTAGAAAACGGTTATAATTTTTGGGTTTACACGCCCGCCGGTTATGACTCAACGGTGGCAGACAAGCCGATTATTCTTTTCCTTCACGGGAGCAGTTTGTGTGGCAACGACTTAGAGCGTGTGCGCCGTTATGGTACTCTTGACGCTCTATCCATGGGGCGTCAGATTGATGCAGTGGTGGTCGCTCCCCAGAATCCGGGAGGCTCGTGGCAACCCTCAAAACTCATGAATGTGGTGGAATGGGTGGAGGATCATTTTCCCGTTGACGAAGACCGACTGTATGTCCTGGGAATGAGCCTTGGCGGTTATGGAACGACGCATTTCGTGGCCGCATATCCCGACAAAGTGGCCGCAGCCATGGCGCTTTGCGGCGGCAGCGACCTCGCCGACAATTGTCCGCTTTGCCAGGTTCCCCTCTGGATTATGCACGGCACCGCCGACAAAGCCATTCCGCTTTCCGCATCGCAAAAGGTTGTGAACGACATGGCAGAATGTGGAGACACCTCCCGACTGATTTTTTCCAAATTGCCCGGACAAAGCCACGGCGCACTCGCCAAGGCTTTCTACCTCGAAGAAACATACCAGTGGCTTTTCCAACATCGGCTCTCGGATGCCAACCGCCCGGTTAACCGCGATTTTACAATCACGGTCGAAACTTTCGGCAAGGCCTATACCAACATCGACCGCTCGAAAGCCCACTTTACGGTGGTGAATGGCGCTACAGGTCAGGTGGTCGCGCAAACCTCAAGCAGTGCGCAAACCTCCACAGCTTCAGCTAAATACCACACGATTAAGAAAGGCGACACCCTCAGTGCCATCGCCAGAAAGTATCATACTACCGTGAGCAAACTCTGTCAAATCAACCACATCAGGGAGGACGGCATCTTGTCTTTGGGACAAAAAATCAAATTACGTTAGTCTAATTGATTTCCGGAAATTAAAAAGCGGTAGGGGAGTTTCGCGTCTTCTTCCGCATAATCAACTCCGATACGCGGGGTGATGAGAATTTTGTCGTCAGGAATAATCAGTCCGCGATCCTCAATCCACAATTTGTCTTCGGTCAAGGAGCATCCATTGTCTTCTGTTGTGATGCCTAAGGCTTTGGTTACCCGTCCCGGACCGCAGGTGATTTGCGGGGAAACCTGTTTCTTATGTGTACGCTGGAGCATCAACTCCTCTCCGTGTGTCGGAATGATGCTCCGTATCAGCACGGCGTCGGGAATGTCGGCTTCGTTGGTGACAAAGTTGAGCAGAGCGTGCATTCCGTAGCACAGATAGACGTATGCCACGCCGCCTTCGTGGTACATCATCTCATTACGCCTGGTCCTTCTGCCTCCGTATGCATGGCACGCTTTGTCGCCTGTCCCGTTGTAGGCTTCCACTTCAGAGATGATGCCGCCGGCAATCTGACCTTCCCGTATGGAAAACAGATATTTTCCTATCAAATCCCGTGAGATTGAGAGTACGTCGTGTTGTAAAAAATACGATTTTTGCAGGCGTTTCATTTATTGAAATAATCTTGTGCAAAAAAACAAAAAAAAACGTTTTTCTTGTAATAAGCAGAGCGTTTTTTTCGTCTAAAAGATGTTCGTGATTACCATGACAGAAGAGGAAAAGAAAATAGTTGAGGGTTGTATTAAGGGCAAATCCGATTGTCAGAAGAAACTGTACCTGTTGTATGGTCCGATGATTAAGGGTATTTGCCAGCGATATACCAGGGATGAAGAGTCCGCGCAGGACCTTTTCCATGATACTTTTGTCTTTATTCTGACGCATTTCAAGGATTTCACGAATATCAGCTCCTTGCCTGGATGGCTGAGGAAGATTGCGATTAACAAGGCTATCGACTACTATCGTCGGGAGAATCATTATCAGGTTCATTCTATAGAAGATATGTCGGAAGAACCTTGCGCGTCAGGGAAAACGGTCAATGAGACCCTTTCCATGCGTGATATCGTTGGATTTATCAATCAACTTCCCTTGAAGCAGCGCACGGCCTTTAACCTCTATGTGGTGGAGGGTTTCGAACAGGAAGAGATCGTGACGATGATGGATGAATCTGCAAGTAATGTCAGAACATTGATATCACGGGCAAAATCGACATTGAGAAACAAGATTGGACAATATATGAACAAAGAAGATTTTATTTTGTAATATGGAAGAAAATTATACTAAGTTAGGACAAGATTTAGAAAAGTTTGAAGCACCTGTGGATGAAAAAGGGTGGGAGACCATTGCCAATGATCCGGCTGTCGTCAGATACAGAAGAGCTCGCCTTCTGCGCAGCGCCGCGATATATGGCTCTGCTGCTCTGCTGGTGGCTGCTGTCGTGACTGCCGTTGTGCTGCTGAACAGTCCGGCTGAGAAAACCCCGGAGGCACAGGAAAAACCTCAGCAGAATATGACTCAGGCTATTCAGGAATCTGCTACTGTCGCTGAATATGAACAGGAGACCCCGGAAGTGGAACCTTCGTCTGAAGTGCAAACCATCCCGGTGGCCACAGAAGTCGTCAAGGTGCCCGGTTCCGTTGCAACTGAAAATCCGGTGATGACTTCCAAAGTTTCTGCTCCTGTAGCAGAAAAACCGATTTTGGCGCAATCAGTTCAGCAAACCATGCCAAAATCTGCAACAAAAACCGTGAAATCTGAACAGAAAACCAACAACCAGACGAAATCCACTTCTTCTGTCTCTTCTTCTGCTACTGAAGAAAACAGTTTCTCAGAGAAGTCTGAAAAATATTCAGAACCGGAGCCTGAAGATGATTTCAAGATGTATATCCCGACGGCCTTTACGCCTAATGGTGATGGCCTGAACGACTTGTTCACCATTTCAGCCAACTTTACCCCTGCCCAGTTTGAATGTACCATCTTTTCCAGACGAGGCGAACGCGTGTTCTATTCCAAGAGTCTGGATAATTCTTGGGATGGTACGAAGAATGGGAGTGTGATGCCTCAAAATGTGTATGTTTATTTGATAAAATATGTTGATCCGAATGGCAAGCCATGCGTTGAAAAAGGTCAGGTTACCCTTCTGTTAAATTAATATTTGAAAATTTCAATGGCGCAACTTTTAGATAGAAAACAATCTCCGACAACTTATCCCATAGATGAAATTGCTTCTGACATATCTTT
>JAKSME010000101.1 GCA_024400785.1 Bacteroidales bacterium | reverse complement strand
GCCTCGACTTGATTACCCGCTACACCGATGAACAGTGCAAAAAAGTCCTCGACAAAGCGTGGGAAACCGGCGACTTAATCTGGACAAAATTCGATGGGGCGTGGTAAAAAACATTTTCAACTTCTATTTGTTGAAAATTTTGTAACAAATTCAAAAAAAGTACGTAACTACGGAATAAAAGTGTAAATTTGCCACGCAAAATTTTTGGTGCAATATCTAATAATCACCCAAGACTTTCACCACAAATTGCGTTTAAAAAGTTGATCAAAGAAAAAAAAATATGAAATTCAGAAAATTTATTGTTCTTTTCTTCCTTTTTGTATTTAGCATTTCTGGCGTTTTGGCCGACAATACCTGTCAACCCGCCTACCGCAATGTACGCAAGATTTCAAAAAACAAAAAAATGCAGAGCAAACGCAGCAAAGCATACAAGAAAAGAACAAAGGCCAAAAGCAGAAGCGCACGTCCCATCAACACGTCTTACGTTGTTCGAGCCAAACGCAAAACCTCTTTCCATTATTAAGATGGATTTCATCCGCCGTATTTGCACCTGCATCGCTGTCTTTGCAACGGTAACGGCTACTTTTTCACAGAATTTCTACGATTTCGGTTTCTCCCGTTCACAAAACATAACTGTTCATCATCCAGATGAACAGTTTTTTCTTTTTCCATGGACCGGTGGAATCAACTCCGTAAGCTGTCACGAATTCGACCTCAACGGAGATGAACACCTTGATTTGGTTTGTTTTGAAAAACATGGGAACCGACTCCTCACTTTCATCAACAACGGAATAGCCGACAGTTGCAGTTACACTTTTGCTCCAGCCTACACGCGACAATTCCCGAAACTTCACGACTGGGTTATTTTCAGGGACTTCGATCGCGATGGAAGAGCCGATATTTTCACCTACGGAACAGCCGGAATTTCCGTTTATCGAAATATTTCCGATGGAAATGGCATCAACTTCGAACTCGTCAACACACAAATCCAATCGCTTCAGTTTGGAAGTCACACCAATCTTTACGCATCGCCTGATGACTATTTGGCCATCGAAGACATTGACGGAGACGGGGACCTTGACATTTTAAACTTCTGGTTATTAGGGAAATACGTACATTTACATAGAAATTACTCCATGGAGGAATATGGAGATTGCGACCATTTGGAATTTCGTTTGGAAGATGAATGCTGGGGACATTTTGAAGAAGGCGGTGAAGACAACAGCATTCTGCTCAACAGCAGCTGCGGGCGAAAGGAAGAACCCACACGCCACGTCGGTTCCACGCTGATGGTCAAAGATTTAACAGGGAACGGGCTTCCAGATCTCGTTCTTGGAGACATTGATTTTCCCAATTTGGTTTACCTGCAAAACGGCGGCACATTGGAAGACGCATTGATGGTGGCACAAGATACGGCTTTCCCGAATCAGCAAGAACCCATCCGACTGTTTTCGATGCCCGTGCTCAATTTTGTGGATGTCGACAACGACGGAGTGGAAGAACTCCTCGCCTCACCCGCCGACCCAGTATTAAACAAGTCGAAAGACATCAACAGCGTGTGGCTGTATCGATACGACACACAAACATCTGAATACAAAAAAGTTACAGAATGCTTTTTACAAAGCCAGATGATTGATGTGGGCAGTGGAGCAACTCCTCTTTTTTATGATTGGGACAACGACGGGCTGATGGACCTTTTCATCGGCAACTACGGAAGTTACGACACCTCGGCCTATATCAACGGATTTCTCACCTCCACTTTTTCCTCATCCATAAGTTATTATAAAAATGTGGGAAGCGAGAGCGAACCTGAATTTCAGTTGATTACTGACGATTTCGGCAGTTTGCGCCAGTGGGGGCTGTTGGGGCTTCATCCCGCCTTCGGCGACTTAGACGGCAACGGAACCATTGACATGCTCTGCGGAACCACCGATGGCGCGCTGGTAAGATTCACCAACCGCAGCCACGACCCGCAACAACCAGACTTCAACGAGCCCGATTTCAATTACATCGCCCATGACTTCGGAGATTACGCGCACCCGCAACTTTTCGACCTCGACCGTGACGGACACAAAGACCTGTTGGTGGGAAACCGCCGCGGGAGAATTGCATATTTGCGGAATGTATCTTCAACACAAATTGCGGATTTTCAACTCATTACAGACACATTGGGCGGTGTTGATGTTCGTGATGCGCAGAACTCATATTTCGGGTTTTGCACTCCCGTTTTCTTCCGAAACAACAACAACGAAACGATGCTGTTTTGTGGCAATGAACAAGGGAAAATCTTTTTTTACAAACAGATAGACAACAACTTAAACGGGACCTTCCGCCAGGAAGAGCCCCTGTTTGAAATGGACGGCGGTTGGCGTGGAACCATCAGCGAAGGATTGCGAAGTGCCCCCGCTGTCGCCGACATCAACAACGATGGCCGATTGGACCTGGTGGTTGGAAATCACGCTGGCGGAGTTTCCTATTTCATGGGAGTGACGCCCCCGCCGGTAGGCATCCGTGAGCACGGTGAATTGACAAATCAACTGAAAGCAGATGCCTTCCCCAATCCCGCCACCGACCGCTTCAGCATTCGGCTGTCGAAAGCGGCAACGGGGCAACTCTCCATAATGGATGCGACTGGGAGGGTGATTTTATCCCAAAATATTAACAATCAACATCTTATAGAAATAGATTGCCAAAATTTCAGAAGTGGAATATATTTCGGAAAGATTTGCGACAGCCATTTCAAAATTATCATCCAATAACTTTTCGGAATCATCCCCTTTCATCTTGTAAAGGGATGAAGGGTTGAATGGGTTAAGGGATTAATTATGTCCCTCATCCTTCCACATTTCCCCATTCACCCATTCCCCGAAGGGACAAAAAGTTGTCAAGCCATAAATCAGCAAGACGATAAGAGATAATTCTGTAACTTTTCCACTTTGAATCAACAGGTAAAAAATCTTAAAAAATGGGGCAAAAAAATGCCAACTTTTTTGTACTTTTGCGCTCCCAATTTCAAATAAAATTATCGATTTAAAACATAAAAATGAAACGGACTAAAATCATTGACGCCATCAAGCATTACGAAGAAATCGGCTTGGGCAACACCATCAGCGTAAAGGGCTGGGTTAGAACAAAAAGAGGGAACAACGCGGTTGCTTTTATCGCACTGAACGACGGCTCTATCGTCAACAGTTTGCAGATTGTGGCCGACCTTGCCAATTTTGATGATGAGTTGATGAAGAAGGTCACCACCGGTGCATGTCTGCACGTCATCGGGACATTGGTTGCCTCACAAGGCAAAGGCCAAGTTGTTGAAGTCCAAGCCAAAGAGATTGAAATTTACGGCACTGCAGATCCGGAGACCTATCCGTTGCAGAAGAAGGGACACAGCATGGAATTTCTCCGCGAAATCGGTCACCTTCGTCCAAGAACCAACTATTTCGGTTGTGTGCTCCGTCTCCGTCATGCCATGGCATACGCCATTCATAAATACTTCAATGACAGAGGCTTCTTCTATTTTCACACGCCACTCATCACCGCTTCCGATGCCGAAGGCGCAGGTGAAATGTTCAGTGTTTCCACCCTAGACCCCAACAACCTCCCCAAAACCCCGGAAGGAAAAGTTGATTACACCCAGGACTTCTTCGGCAAACACGTCAGCCTGACCGTTTCCGGCCAGCTCGAAGGCGAACTCGGGGCACTCTCTCTGGGCAGCATTTACACGTTCGGCCCCACTTTCCGCGCCGAAAACAGCAACACCGCACGTCACCTCGCCGAATTCTGGATGATCGAACCCGAAGTGGCCTTCAACGACATCACCGACAATATGGACCTCGCCGAGGACTTCATCAAATACCTCGTTCAATACGCTCTCGACAACAACATGGATGACCTCCAGTTCCTGAACGACATGTTCGACAAAGAACTGATTAACAGATTGAAATTCGTGGTTGAACACGAATTTGTGCGTCTCGGCTACACCGAAGCCATCGACATCCTGCTCAAATCGGGCAAAAAATTCGATTTCCCAGTAAAATGGGGCATCGACCTTCAGTCTGAACATGAACGCTATCTCGTTGAAAATCACTTCAAGAAGCCCGTTATTCTTACCGACTATCCGAAAGAAATCAAAGCTTTCTACATGAAGATGAACGATGACGGCAAGACAGTTCGCGCAATGGACGTACTGTTCCCGCAGATTGGCGAAATCATCGGCGGTTCTGAACGCGAAGAGAGCTACGAAAAACTGATGCAGCGCGTACGAGAACTTCACATTCCGGAAAAGGATGTGTGGTGGTATCTGGAAACCCGCAAATACGGTTCCGCCCCCCACTCCGGTTTCGGCCTCGGTTTCGAACGTCTGTTACTCTTCGTGACCGGCATGACCAACATCCGCGATGTCATCCCGTTCCCGAGAACACCTCAAAACGCTGAATTCTAATTCATGGCCGATAAGCAATCCATCTGGCTCATTATCAACCCGATATCCGGCATCCGTCATAGGCAGGATATCGGGTTGATTGCACGTACGACTTTGGACAGCGAGCAATTCGACGTGACATTGCGTTACACCGAACATCGCGGCCACGGAGCGGAAATCGCACACGAAGCCGTGGAAAAAGGTATCGACATCGTAGCAGCGGTGGGTGGAGACGGAACCATTAACGAAGTCGCCTCTCAGTTGGTAGGATCCGAAACCACCTTGGCCATCGTACCAAACGGCAGCGGCAACGGGCTCGCCTATCACCTTCAAATCCCTATCAATGTCAGGAAAGCGCTCCAGTCAATCAATGACCTTCGCACCGAAAGACTCGACGTCGGTTACGTCAACGGGCAACCGTTTTTCAGTATCGCCGGTATCGGCTTCGATGCAAAAGTGGCTTACGATTTCGAAGCCGACCCGCGAAGAGGTTTCAATACCTACTTCAAACACATCTTCCGCGACTATTTTCACTACCAACCGAGTGAATATCATATTGAATACGATGGGCAACAACTTGACACACAAGCTTTTTTCATCACCTTTGCCAACTCTTCACAGTGGGGATACAATGTTAAAATCGCCCCTATGGCTTCCCTCCACGACGGAAGGTTGGACGTTTGCATAGTGAAACGTCCCAAACTGTTCCTCAAACTGCTGAACGTGGACTTACCCAAGCTGCTCAGCAATCGCTTTGACCGCTCGGACATAGCGCAATATTTTGACTGTCAAAAACTTACAATTGTTTCAAAAGACAAGCACCCCGTATATTTGCACATTGACGGCGACACTGCCGGTGTAGTGGAGAAAGTTGAAATCGAGATAAAACACCAAGCGCTGAAAGCCCTCATCCCCAAGAATTTGGAATGAGCGGACTCGCACAATGATTTGATATAAGAATACATATTTGGAAAACACAAACTGTTAACTTGAATGATGGGGAAGGCAAAAAGTCTGTTTTCTCGTGAAAGCTGCGGTTATCAATCATCACAATGGTTGGGGAAATGTCCCTCTTGCAACGAATGGAACACATTTGTAGAAGAAGTGGTTGACAGAGGCGATGTCGGCAAAGGCAAATCCTCAATTGTGAAAACCGCAGAGAACTTCCCGCATAAGTTGTCGGAGATTTCCCTGGTACAAATGCCGCGCATCTCGACACGATTCCGCGAGTTCGACAATGTGCTCGGTGGCGGCATCGTCGCCGGCTCCATCATCCTGCTCGGCGGAGAACCCGGCATCGGAAAATCCACTCTGCTTCTGCAGATGGCCCTGCAAATTCCCGACAAAAAAATCCTCTACATCTCTGGCGAAGAAAGCGAATCCCAGTTGAAAATGCGCGCCGAACGCATCTTCCCAGGCCACCAACCCGACAACTTCCTCATCCTCACCGAAACCGACACCCAAAACATCTTCGAACACGTCAAATCCGTTCAACCCGACCTACTCATTATCGACTCCATACAGACGCTCCAAAGCCAACTGATTGACTCCGCCGCCGGTTCTATTTCGCAAATCCGTGAGTGCGCCGCTGAATTTCAGCACTTTGCCAAAAGTAGCGCCATCCCCGTCTTCCTCATCGGCCACATCACCAAAGACGGAACCCTCGCCGGTCCTAAAATCCTTGAACACATCGTCGATACCGTTTTACAATTCGAAGGCGACCAGCATTACGGTTACCGCATCGTTCGCTGCATCAAAAACCGTTTCGGATCCACCTCCGAACTCGGCATCTTTGAAATGCAGGGCAACGGACTGCGCGAAGTCCTCAATCCTTCCGAAATCCTCGTCTCCGACCGAGACGAAGACTTCAGCGGAAGTGCCATCTCCGTCGTCATGGAAGGAACCCGCGCCATGACCATCGAAATTCAAGCCCTCGTCAGCAGCGCCGTTTACGGAACCCCTCAGCGCTCCGCCACCGGCTACGACATCCGCCGCCTCAACATGCTGCTGGCAGTTTTGGAAAAACGCTGCCACTTCAAACTCGGTGCCAAAGACGTGTTCATCAACCTGGCCGGAGGACTCCACGTCGATGACCCCGCCATCAACCTCGCCATTGTCGCAGCCATCCTCTCCTCCGCCGTCGACATCCCCATCGATACAAAAACCTGCTTCGCCGGTGAGATGGGACTCAACGGAGAAATCCGCCCCGTCGTCCGCATTGACCAACGCATCGCCGAAGCCGACAAACTCGGATTCACCCGCATGTTCCTTTCCAAATACAACCTCAAGGGAATCAAACGCGACAACCTGAAAATCAAGCTGATACCAATAACCAAAATCGAGGAAATTTACCGCCAGTTATTCGAATAACGGCTACTTCTCTTCTTCCGACGAATTTTCTGTGATAATCTTTTTATAACGCTTCTGACGTTGCTGCCAACGCTCTCGCGCATATTGCTGCATGTCGGATACTTCGTCACTTTCATCTATGATTTCCAAACCAAAAATGGTTTCAATAATGTCCTCCAACGTCAAAATGCCCTGAAAACAACCGTATTCATCTATGATTAACGCAATTTGAGACTTCTGTTTCAACAAAGAATCCCAAATCTCACTGATGGATTTTTCCTCATTGAAATAGGGCAAATCGCGCTTGATGTCTCCCAGCGTAAGCGTGAATTTGTCTTCTGCCAGATTTTCTAAAGCCTCATCCCGTAACACATAACCAGTAATGAACTCCGGTGACTCCGCATACACGGGGATGCGAGAAAAATGGTCGTATCGGTCATCGTCATAATAATCACGCAAAGTCATGTTTTCGGGCGCAATCGCTGCTACAACGCGCGGCGTCATCACATCGCAGGCTTGTACATTGTCCAACTTGATGATATTCTGGATGATTTTATTTTCATCCTCCTCAATCACGCCCTCTTCTTCACCGGCATTCGCCATCGCCGAC
>JAKSME010000100.1 GCA_024400785.1 Bacteroidales bacterium | reverse complement strand
TTTAAGGAGGGGATAAAGGGGTGGTAATATAGAAATAATATTCAAATCAAAAAAAAATCAAAGAATGCTTGTATCTTATATCATATCAATAACTTATATGATTTTTTAAATTTTATCGCATCAGTAGTAAAAGAGATTTAAAAGTAGAGAATTAGAGAATAAAAAACAGAAACTCAGAGCAGGCATAAGACGAAAAAAGAAAAAAATTAGCGGAGATCCGCGCAATTCGCGGTTCTCTGCTGAAAAAAAACGGAAAGGTGACATGGAACTAACACGACTATTATTAATCACTAAATTTATATACTATGAAAAATCTTATTTATCCTCACGAATCCTTTCAGATTATTGGTGCAGCATTCGAAGTACACAATGTGCTTGGCTCTGGTTTTCTTGAAAGTGTCTATCAAGAAGCCCTGGGACTTGAACTCTCAACTCGAAACATTCCTTTTGAACGAGAAAAAGAACTGAACATCATGTATAAAGACAAACTACTAAAAAAAAGATTTTATGCTGACTTCGTATGCTTTAACAACATTATTGTCGAACTCAAAGCCGTGGCGGAAATCTTGCCCGAACACCGCGCCCAAGTGCTCAACTACCTCAAGGCTACCCAAAAGCCATTAGGCCTCCTCATCAACTTCGGCGAAAGCAGCTTGAAATTCGAGCGATACGCCAATACCCGCCCGAACTCATTGAACCGCGAATTGCGCTGATTGACGCGAAATAAAATTTATTGAACTTATTTGTAAGAATTAATTTCTGAAAATATTAAAGTAAAAAATTAGAGTAGAGAATTATAAATAGAGAATTATAAATAGAGAATTAAAAAAGAGAATTAGTACTGTTGTGATATGATTTTGAAGAAAAAAATATAAGCGTTGTCAATGATTCCCCTCCTTTTTAAGGAGGGGATAAAGGGGTGGTAATATAGAAATAATATTCAAATCAAATATTGTTTTGTAAATCACATCATATCAGTAATTACATAGATTTATAAAATTTGCAACACTAGTAATTTCCAAAGAATAACTTTATTGAGAATAAAAATAAAAAGATAACAATCATAAAAACAGGCTTCGCGAAAATCCGCGTAATTCGCAGTCACTTACGGGAGCGAAGCGACCTAAAACGATGACTATAAAACAAAAATTCGAATTTCTCATTGACTATTTCAGCAGGCACAATCCGAATGCGGCATCAGAACTGGAGTACAACAACAGTTTCGAGTTGTTGGTTGCGGTGATTTTGTCGGCGCAATGTACCGACAAGCGGGTGAACATTGTTACGAAAGGATTGTTTGGTAAATATCCGACTGCGGCGGCGATGGCGACGGCCAGCGTGGAAGAGATATATGAATGCATCAAGTCGGTATCGTATCCGAACAACAAATCGAAGCACCTCAGTGGCATGGCGAAGATGTTAATCAGCGATTTCGGCGGCGAAGTGCCGGGAACGATGGAGGAGTTGACGCGGCTGCCCGGTGTCGGGCGCAAAACGGCCAACGTCATTTTGGCCATCATCTATGACCAACCTGCCATGGCCGTCGACACGCATGTTTTCCGCGTATCGCACCGGTTGGGCATCGTGAAGGACGCCCCTACCCCGCTTGAAGTGGAGAAGCAACTCACCGCCCACATTCCCGCCGACAAAATCCCCATCGCCCACCATTGGCTCATCCTTCACGGCCGATATGTCTGCACCGCAAAGAATCCCAAGTGCGAAGAGTGCGGAATCAGAGCCGTCTGCGAAGAATGTGGAAGCGAGGGGACGTGAAAAGGTGGAAAAGATGAGGGGGTAAAAATATTTGAACATTAAATAATAAGAAAGCAAGAATTTATCCGTTTAACCATTTAACCGAATTTAACCGAATATGGGAGTATACATACCGAATCAAGAGCTTGAACGCAAGACGATTTTGAAAAAATACCGTGAGATTTTGGACTTGATGTGGGACAAAACGACGCAGGAGCAACGCGACATGATTCACAAAGCGATGGCGCTGGCGGCGAAGGCCCACAAAGACATGCGGCGCTAAAGTGGCGAGCCCTACTTTTATCAGCCGCGGGCCGTGGCCAAAGTCGTAGTTCAAGACATCAACCTCGGTACGACATCGGTGGTTTGTGCTTTGCTGCATGACGTGGTGGAGGACACTGAATACACCCTCGAAGACATTCGCGACATGTTCGGCGACAAAGTTGCACGCATCACAGACGGGCTGACCAAGATTGAAAACCTGGCCATCAGTCAGGACGAATCCATTCAGGCAGAAAACTTTAAAAAGATTTTTCTCTCCATGTCGGAAGACATTCGTGTGATTCTCATCAAGCTGGCCGACCGATTGCACAACATGCGCACGCTGGAATCAATGCCGGCGGAAAAGCAGTGGAAAATCTCATCGGAAACCACCTTTTTCTATGTTCCGATTGCGCACCGCCTGGGTTTGTACAAGATCAAAAGCGAGTTGGAAGATTACGCCATGCAATACACAGATCCCATCAACTATCGCGTGATTTACAACAAGTTGAAAGATACGGAGAAGACGCGTGAAACGATGATCAAGGACTTTGCGACCCCCATTCAGGAGCAGCTGAAGGCAGAAGGCATTGAAGCCACCATGTCGGGGCGTACGAAATCCATTTGTTCCATCCACCAGAAGATGGAGCGTCAGAACTGCAACTTCGAAGACGTGTACGATGTATTTGCCGTACGCTTTGTTTTCGATGCGGAACCGCAGGACGAAATCAAATGTTGTTGGGATATCTTTCAAGTAGTCAGCAAGATATACCCACACAACAAGCCCGACCGCATCCGCGACTTTCTTACCAATCCGAAGCCCAACGGCTATCAGGCGTTGCACACGACCGTAATGAGCAAGAGTGGCAAATGGGTGGAGGTGCAAATTCGATCCCGTCGTATGGATGAAATTGCAGAGCGCGGTTTTGCTGCGCACTACAAATACAAAGAGGGTGGCCGCACGCCCAAGGAGTATGAAAACCGCGTGGAAGACTGGCTCGCCAAAATCCGCACCATTCTCAAAAGCGACGACAGCAACGCCCTCGACTTTCTCAACGAAATCAAACTCAACCTTGAGCTCAAAGAGGTTTACGTTTTCACGCCCAAAGGCGATATGCGCACACTGCCCGCCGGCTCCACCATCCTCGATTTCGCCTACGACCTTCATACCAACTTGGGCAACAAGTGTTTGGGCGGAAAGGTGAACTCCAACATCGTCCCCAGAAATTACGTTTTGAAAAATGGCGACCAGGTGGAAATCATCACTTCTAAAAACCAGCACCCAACGACCGAATGGTTTGATTTTGTGAAAACCACCCGCGCCAAAGAACGAATCAAAGAGGCCATCAAACTGGAACAGAAAAAATATTCACAGGAAGGCATGCGCATTCTGAATGAGATTTTTGACAGTCTCAACTACGACTTCACCCCACAGAACATCGGAAAAATCCAAGCGGCCACCAAAATCCGTTCACCGTTTGAATTTTGGAGTTATGTGGCTGAAGGGAAACTGTCGCAGGAACGCGTGGCTCAAATTCTTTCTGAAGAAAAAAATAAGAATCTGGAAAGCTTCCAAAAGTCCATCTCGATGGCGCTGAACGAAAAGTCGCTGGACACGTTGATTGATGAAGAGTTGGAGAAAAATCCTGAAATTTTCATGTTGGACGAGTCATCATCGGAGAAAATCCGCCACGTCATCGCCCCCTGCTGCCAGCCGATTCCCGGAGACCAAGTTGTTGGTTTCCAGACCTCCAGTGATGAAATCATCGTACACCGCACCAACTGTCCGGAAGCCATTGAACAGATGTCGAAGTTCGGCAACCGCATTGTGAAGGCCAAATGGCGCAAAGAGCGCGAAATTGCTTTCTTGGCGGGCATCAAGTTGGAAGGGTTTGACAAAAAGGGCATGATTAAGGAAATTATCGACATCATTTCCGCCCAACACAACCTGAACATCCGTTCATTGAACATTGCCACCAAGAACGGCGTGTTCACTGGGCAACTGATGCTTTACATCGAAAACGTGAAATACCTCAACGAACTAATCGAGCAGTTGAAGAAAATCGACAACCTTGAGAAAATCCAACGGGTGGGATTTGATTTGCTGTGATGTTCGGTTAAAGTCGGTTAAAGTCGGTTAAACGGTTAAAGTCGGTTAAACGGTTAAAGTCGGTTAAACGGTTAATTTGGACGAAGGGAGGAAAGGACGAAAGGAGGAAGCGGTTAATTATCACGGAGTTGGCAACCGACTACGCAGAAAACTCCCATCTCCTCTGGAGAGGGGCCGGGGGTGAGGTCTTGATGCGGTTAGCCGAATGTCACCACATGGTATCAAACTCTGGGAGGGTGCGGAGTTTCGCAAAGGCGGGATCGGTGGCGGTAAACTGTTTACGGTGGAAACCCACTTCGATGGCAGAACGCAAATAGCTGATTGCCTTTTCATTATCTCCGATAAGAGCATAAAATCGAGCGGCATCAGCGAGATTATCACGAGAATTTCCATTTTCAGCCAAAATTTCATTCTCAATTTTTACGGCCTCGTTCATATTACCAATATAAAAGTAGGCGAACTGCGAAACTTGTCCGACATCTGCCTTACGATCACACTTGATGGCAGCCAAAAAGTCGCGGCGGGCTTTCGCGTCTTCGCCCATCTGCTGGTAGATTTCTCCGCGGACAAGATAGCCGACAGCGGAGGTGGAATCAAATTCGAGGGCGGTAGAAATATCCTTGAGCGCCTCGTCCATACGCCCCAACCGCTGATGGAACTGCGCGAGCGAGAACAAAATCGCAGGATTGTTCGGATGCTCCATCAAGAGGTCAACCATATCGTTGGAGGCAGAATCAATGTTATTGAGTTCGAAATATGACCACGCGCGATAATGCTTCGACTCGACATTGCCTGCGTCGTAGTCCAATGCGCGAGTGGAGTGCGCAATCGAATTTTCAAATTCACCCAAATAAAAACAGCAACGCGCTAAATCGTCATTCACGTCTGGAATATTCTGAAAATCTGCAAGTTTCAAATAACAATCCAATGCTTTTTGCACCTGTCCGTTCACCTCCGCAGCCACCGCTAACAGATACAGCCAGTGGGCGTTCGTGGGATCCAGTGTAATCTGCTTCTTCAAAGCCAGCTGCATGGCTTCGTTCTCCTCTCCCCGCAAAGCTTTCAAAACACTGAAGGCCTTGTCAGAATCGCCAAGAGAAAAAGCAGTGATAAGGTCCTTACTTCCTCGTTCCCAATCACGGACAGAAAAAAACGCTACCGCACGGTAGGCATAGGCCTCCGCATAATCATTATACTTTGAAATAATTCCATCCAACAAATCCACGGCATCCGGTATCAGACCGCGGGCCAACGCATTGCGAGCCATTCCCAAATCAATCATCGGGTCGTCTTTGTCGTACTTTTGGGCCGTTTGGTAACATTGGTCCGAAATATCATAAATGTCAGACTGATAATACAACTCCCCAAGTTGTGTATAAACCCGAGGATTTTTCTTATCCAACTGTTGCGCTTCTGCCAAATAATTATAGGCAATGTCATAAGAGCCACAATCAATATGCAACTGGCTGGCCAAGAGTAACGCCTTAACTTTCATCGCCTTATCTTTCTTGGGAAGATAAATTAAAGCATTGTTGAAACATCGGTTGGCCGACACATAATCAGGAGTGGTATAATAATAATGTATCGCTCCCAGCCAAACCCACGCGTAACCATTGTCCGGCTCTTGCGCTATCGCCTGATTGAAATAGTCAGCGGCCTTTTCCACCTCATCGGTTTGCAAAACTTCCACCCCTCGAAGATAAAAATAATTATCCTGCCCCTTCCCACTATTTTTCTGTGACCAGAGCGAAGACATCAAAAATAAAATGAGTAATAAAAGACCAAATCTCTTCATAACTTAAAATTGAGATGCAAAAGTACGAAATTTTCAATATGGAAATAAAGGCTGCAAGATTGTTGATTAACATTTATTAACATTTTTATTTTACTAAATACCAAATAATTACAGTAAAATTAAAATAAAAACAATTGGCAATTGGTGAAAATATTGTAATTTTGCCGCCGTTTTTGAAATTAAAATCAACATGAGAAAAATTTTCACTTTACTAGTCGCTGTTTTATGCACACTGACGATTGTAAAAGCACAAAACGACCTTTGGGTCTCCCCTCTCGGCGACGATTCTGCAGATGGCAGCAACGCCACCCCTGTACGAACCATCGCACGTGCCATCGCGTTGGCCGACGACAATGGCACCCACATTTTTGTGGCAGCAGGAAACTATACTGAGACACAGACACTTGAACTCCGCAGCAACCTCACCATTGAAGGCGGTTTCGATGCCGACACTTGGCAACCGACACTTCTCCCCTCCATCATCACCGTTGACGCGATGGAAAGTATGGGCGACTACAATCAGAAAATCGCTTTTCGTTCAATCGACGATACCAACTGGACCCTTGCCAACCTGCAAATTGCAGTGGCATCAGCTACGGCAGCCGACCGCGCCACCTCTGGCAAAGGCGCCACGGTTTACTGTCTCTACATCGCAGGCGCATCAGATGCCAACCAACTAATTAATTGTCAGTTATTTGCGGGCAATGGTGGTGACGGCCTCGCTGGTGTCAACGGCATCAATGGAAATGGTGGAAACAGTGGCAGCAACGGCGGTGACGGCGGTTTGTCGGAATGGACGAACGACGGCGACGATGAAGGCATCGGCGGTTCGGCGGTCGGCAGTGGTTCGCGCGCCGGTGGGCGAGGCGGCGACGGTTCCGAAGGCAGTATCACCCACAGTCAAGGCGCGAGCGCCGGCCAAAACGGCTCGGTTGGCGGTAACGGACAAGGTGGGAATGGTGGCAACGGCGGTGCGGCCAGTTCAGCCGGAGGCAATGGCGGTGCTGGTGTTAACGGCGGTAACGGTCTCGATGGCGCTGATGGCGCTGCGGGCTACACGCACACTTGGAGCAACTACTATATTCCTGCGGACCAAGGATATAACGGCGCCGACGGACTTGGCGGCGGCGGTGGCGGTGGCGGTGCCGGCGGCGGTGGCGCTACCAACTACGTCTTCGGCATTCCCGGTCAATACTGCGGCGGTGCCGGTGGCGGCGGCGGCAGTGGCGGCGAAGGCGGCACAGGCGGCACAGCAGGTACCGCGGGTGGAGGTTCCTTCGGCATTTATTGCTATAACGCATTCACACCCAACATCTTGTCCACAAACATCACACTCGGACAAGGCGGACACGGTGGTCAGGGCGGTATCGGCGGCCAAGGTGGTGTCGGCGGTAACGGCGGTAACGGCGGAGGAAGTTCCAGCACGGGTACTGCCGGAAAAGGTGGCAGAGGTGGAAACGGCGGTAACGGTGGTCGCGGCGGCAACGGTGAAA
>JAKSME010000010.1 GCA_024400785.1 Bacteroidales bacterium | reverse complement strand
TGGGTGATTTTCAGAGTATAGCCTATGGACGTGATTATAGGGTTTACACCTGCAAGGACATTGTCTGCCAAATGTTGAATCAGGATGGTGAATGCCAAGAAGTTCAACATATTGTGAAAAGCCAGAAGTCTTTCGCAAATCGGAAAATCAACCCCGTTTTGATTGGTCTCAGCTTTACCGTTGAGCAAAGGGGGAATGACCTCTACCTAATTTACACCGACAACATAAAGGAGGGCGAGCCGTTGACCCTAAGTGTCGGCATGGGCGTCATGCTTGCCGGAACCTGCACGCGAATGACCAGAATATCGCCTGACGGCATTGAAAGCCAGATGCTTTTCCAAAATAAAGAGATTGACAAACTTTATACCGGGAATTGGCGCTTCGACGGCAATAATATCTTTTTGATACTGCAAGAGAGTGGCGGCATGTTCTCCTTTGCCGATTCATACATTACTAAAGTCTCTTTACTGAAATAAAGTCAAGCAAGACATCAGATTCACTGAGCGGCACAAAAAACGGCGACCGATAGGGCCGCCGTTTTTATTTGTACAATATAATATTATAATACGTTGTACGGTTTCAACAAACCCTTACCGATTTCAACGGCCTCTTCATTCTTGGGAATGTTCCGCCTGCATAGCTTGTTCCCTAAGCAAATGGATGTAGTTATAGTCGGCACTTTGATAATAAAGTCCAGTTTCCAAATCCAATAGCTGCTCATAAAGATGGGAATTATATACAACCTTCAGGGCGTCCACAATAGAAACGCCTTTGTCGGCTGCCCACTTCAGTGACAAATTCTCCACCAGACAATCAATCAAAAACTGGGTTTCTTTTTTCATAGCTTATGTAATTTTGCAATAGCGGCATCTGTTCCGAAAAAGTACTGCTTATTTAATTGTCTGTATATCAATTCTTCAACTAGGACCTCTAACGATATCATATTGTTCTCATAACGTTCTAATTGAAAAACAACTCCATCATCAGCTACCGGACCAATGACTATATCATATTTATGTTGGAATCCCGTGGTTGATGATTTTCTGTTTTCCAGTATGAACAAAGCCCATTCTTGCGATGGAGTATCAAATATTTTTACGGATAAGGACGAATCTTTCAAACAAGCTTCGTCAAAATCATTCTCAATAACAATTGGATTGCCTGTTTGCGCTATACGGGTTCGACGTTCAGCCATTTTTTGAGCCTGTTCTTTTATGTCAGTCAAATAAAATCCCTGACCGAAATCTTTGTTCGGATTGCACTTGCTGAAGTCAACTATCTGAATATCAACATTAGTCCCGTGATAAAGTTTCATTGCAAATATCCTCCATTATTTTTGCAAACCAAAGTCAAATCCTCAATGGCATCGTTGAAAGACAACTGATGTTCCACATCATAAAATTCATCCAAAAAAAGCATTCCGCCAAATTTATGCAGATAGTTAAAAGAATCTTTTGCTGAGAGTTTGTATTTGGCAGCAAATTTGTTGATACAATAAATGAAATATGTGATTCTGTTATAATTTGACCGGTTATTTTCCATCATCATAAATTTCAGCTTGCAAATTTACATCATATTTTTGTATTTCCATATCATGTGCAAAACAAAAAAAACGGCGACCAATTGGGCCGCCGTTTTTTTCAAAGTGCATACATATATTATAATGTATGATACGGTTTCAACAAACCCTTACCGATTTCAACGGCCTCTTCATTCTTGGGAATGAGGTGGTGGTGACGTTCGGGAAGAGATTTTTCCAAACCTTTGTGCAACATTTCGGGGGTAACCAGAGGTTTAACGGCGAGGAAGCCACCGAGGATGATCATGTTGAACAATTTGGAGATACCGAGTTCGCTGGCCTTGTCGGCGGCAGCTACCTGGTAAATGTTGATGTCTTTGCGAGTCGGATGGTGTGAGATTCCGTTCGGGTCATAAATCAGCAAACCGCCGGGTTTTACTGAGGATTCGAACTTGTCCATTGACTGTTGGTTGAGGATGATGGCGGTGTCGAACTGGTTCAAGTAGGGAGAACAGATGCGTTCGTCGCTCAAGATAACAGTTACGTTGGAAGTACCACCACGCATTTCCGGACCGTATGAGGGGAGCCAGCTGACTTCCTTGTCTTGCATGATGCCGGCGTATGCCAAAATCTTACCCATGGAGAGAACACCTTGACCGCCGAAGCCTGCTATAATAATTTCTTCTGTCATTTCTTTGTGATTTTAAAAATTAATTACTTGCTTCTCAAGGAGAAACGTTGTTCATTGGGCTGGTCGAAAGTAGCAACGCGTTCGATGAACTTGGGATCGAACTTGCCGTCAACCTTCATATCGCCGAGCGGGAAGTATTTGAGGGTGTTTTCTTCCATCCACTTGTTGGCCTGAACAGGGGTCATTTTCCAACCGGAGTTACAGTTTGAGGTAACTTCTACGAAGGAAACGCCCTTGTTGAGTTTTTGGTTTTCGAAGGCCTTGCGGATAGCGGTTTTGCACTTGCGAGCCAATGCCGGAGTATAAACGGCCTGACGGGTAACGTAGTAGGTACCCGGGAGCTGAGCCAACATTTCGGTCATTCTCATGGTGTGGCCCATGATTTCGGGATCACGGCCGTAGGGGCTGGTAACGGTTTCCATACCTTCGAGGGTGGTGGGTGCCATCTGACCGCCGGTCATACCGTAGATACCGTTGTTGATGAAGATCATGGTGATGTTTTCGCCACGGTTGCAAGCATGCATAACTTCTGCTGCACCGATAGAAGCCAAGTCACCGTCGCCCTGATAGGAGAACACGAAGGTTTCGGGGCGGAGACGTTTGATTGCGGAAGCGCACGCCGGAGCACGGCCGTGGGCGGCTTCTACGAAGTCGACGTCGAAATAGTTGTAAGCCAATACGGAGCAACCAACGGGAGAAATACCGATGACGTTGTCCTGGATGCCCATTTCTTCGATTACTTCGGCGATGATTCTGTGAACAACGCCGTGACCGCAACCGGGGCAATAGTGCATTACGTTGTCGGTGAGAACCGGCGTACGTCTGTACACTAAGTTTTCGGGTTTGATGATATCTTCTCTTGTCATAATTTCAAATACATTAAATTATTTAACCATTTTTTTCAAAGCATCCAGAACTTCGATCGGGGTCGGGATGACACCGCCGTAGCGACCGAAATGTTCAACCGGAACCTTGCAACCGACAGCGAGTTTCACGTCGTCGATCATCTGACCGGCGTTCATTTCGACGCTGAGGATTTTCTTCATGCGGCCACCGATTTCGGCAACGGCTTTGGTCGGGAAGGGCCACAAAGTAATCGGGCGAACGATACCCACCTTGATGCCTTCGGCGCGAGCCAGTTCAATGGTCTTCATGGCGATACGTGCTGCTGAACCGTAAGCTACGATGAGGTATTCGGCATCTTCGCACTGAATAGCTTCGTAACGAGCGTCTTCAGCTTCGCATCTTCTATATTTTTCCTGGATTCTGTCGTTGATGGCTTCCTGCTTGAGGGCTTCAAGTTCGAGGGAAGTAACGATTCTGTGTTTGCCGGTGGAACGATGGCCGGTAGCAGCCCACGGACAGTTCTTTTCAATGTATTCGTTGGTCCAACGCGGTTTGTAATCGTCAACCATGACTTTTTCCATCACCTGGCCGATAACACCGTCTGAAAGGATGGCGACGGGGTTTCTGTATTTGAAAGCGAGGTCGAAACCGAGTTCCACAAAGTCATACATTTCCTGTACGGAAGCGGGAGCGAGGGTGATCAGTCTGTAGTCACCGTGACCGCCGCCCTTGGTGGTCTGGAAATAGTCTGACTGGGAGGGTTGGATGGTACCGAGGCCTGGGCCGCCACGAACGACGTTAACACAAAGTGCTGGGAGTTCAGCGCCAGCGATATAGGAAAGACCTTCCTGCATGAGGGAGAAACCCGGAGAAGAAGAAGAGGTCATAACGCGTTTGCCGCAAGAAGCACCGGCATATACCATGTTGATGGAGGCCAATTCGCTTTCAGCCTGGAGGACAACCATACCGGTGGTCAGGTACGGTCTTTCTGCCATCAAATGCTCGAGAACCTCACTTTGAGGAGTGATAGGATATCCAAAGTAACCATCGCAACCGCAACGGATGGCGGCTTCTGCAATGGCTTGGTTACCCTTCATTAATTTTAATTCTTTTGCCATTTTGAAAATGTTTAGTTGTTAATTGTAATTTGTTTTCTAGTAAAAAGGGAAGGATTATTCCTTGGCGCGATAAACTTCGATAACGCCATCCGGGCAGATGACAGCACAGCTGGCACAGCCAACACACTTGTCTTCTTCTACCATTTCAAGGTAATTGTAACCCTTTGCATTTACATGTTTGGAAAGTGCGATGCACTTGTTCGGGCATCCGGTGAGGCACACGCCACAACCCTTGCACTTTTCGGTGTCAATGACTAAAGCTCCTTTAAATGCCATAATTTTAATTTTTTAGTTTTTTAATAAGTTGATTATCAATATTTTGATTTTACTCGCATTAAGGCCGCTAAATTACACTTTTTTTTTGGCATGGGCAACATCTTTTTCTTTTTTTTGTCATAAAAATGATGCGTAATTTTTTTTCTTTTTTTTCGTAACTTTTTAAAAAAGGTTTCGTAAGAGACAAATGAACAACAATTAGGAGAGATCCTATTACGTATCATTAAAGGTTAATGGTTATCAACGGCGATGGGAATCGCCGTTGTTTTTTTATGTATTTTTGCACGCTAATTTTAAATAGGACTATGGCAGAAAACAGCATTTTCGAATCCAATGACGATGAAATCAGAAATGAGATTTCACAATTAGGTAAATATAAGTTAATCAATCATTTAGTAGAACAAACAGAGATGCAGCACCCGACCACTGTGGTAGGTGTCGGCGACGATGCCGCCGTAACCGGCAGTGGTGACATGCTGACGGTGACCGCCACCAAGATGTTTGTCGAAAACATTCATTTCGACCTCACCTACTTTCCACTCAAGCATTTGGGTTTTAAATGTGTCACCATCGCGCTCACAGACGTGCTGGCCATGAACGCTCTTCCGAGACAGATTTCCATCTGTCTGGCCGTTTCCAATCGTTTTTCCGTTGAAGCGTTGGAGGAATTTATGACCGGTGTGCGGGCCTGCTGCCACTATTTCAAGATTGACATCACGGGGTTGGACATCACCTCCTCTGCCACCGGCATGGCCATCAGCATGACAGCCATCGGTGAAGTGGAGCCCGAGCGCATTGCCCGTCGCTGCGGTGCCAAAGAGAACGAACTCATCTGTGCCACCGGCGACTTCGGCGCCGCATACACCGGGCTTCTGTTGCTGCAGCGCGAGAAACAGATTTTCGAAGCCACACAGAACAGCCAGCCCGACTTCGAGGGTTACGAATACCTGTTGGAGCGCCAGTTGAAACCGGAGCCGCGCGTTGAAATCATTGAGAAATTACGCGAAATCGACGTGGTCCCCACCGCCATGACCGCAGTTACCGAAGGCATTGCCACCTCTCTCTTCCACCTCTGCATGCCCGACACCCTCGGCTGCACCGTCTTCGAAGGAAAAATCCCGCTCGCCCAACTCACTTTTGACACCCTGCGCAAACTCAAAATCGTGGCCACCACAGTCGCCCTCAACGGCGGCGAGGACTACGAACTGCTGTTCACCATCCGCCAGGATGACTACGAAAAAGTCAAAAATGTCAGCGAAATCGCCGTCATCGGTTACATCGGCGAGAAAAACGGCGGCCGCAACCTCATCACCAACGACAACAAACAAATTGAGTTGAAAGCCCAAGGTTTCATCGAACAAAGCAAGTAACCATGGAAAAAATCATCGTTATCGAACCGCACCTGGCCGTCGGCATCTATGGAAAAAACAACCGCAACATCGACCTTTTGCGCAACATATATCCCACCCTCAAACTCACCGCACGCGGCAATGAACTCAAGGTCGCCGGCACCGACGAAGAGGTAGCCACCTTCGAAACCCGTTTCGAACTGCTGACCGCCTTCTACGACCACTTCGAACGTCTCACCGAAACCGACATCATCAACATCACCGCCAACGAGGACGAACATTTCTTCCTGCTCGACAAAGAACAAGCGGGCAGCGACATCATCCTCCACGGGCGCGAGGGCAAGGTCATCAAAGCACTAACCCCCAACCAGAAAAAGCTGGTTAAAAGTCTGGAACAGAACGATATGGTATTTGCCATCGGTCCAGCGGGCACAGGCAAGACCTACACTTCCGTGGCGTTGGCCGTGCGGGCTTTGAAGAACAAGCAGATCAAGCGCATCATTCTCACCCGCCCCGCTGTCGAAGCCGGAGAGAACCTCGGTTTTCTGCCTGGCGACATGCGCGACAAACTCGACCCGTACCTCCAGCCGTTGTATGATGCCCTCCGCGATATGATGCCCATGGCGAAACTCGTTGCCTATCTGGAAGATAAGACCATCGAAATCGCCCCCCTCGCCTTTATGCGCGGCCGCACGCTCGACAATGCCTACGTCATCCTCGACGAAGCCCAAAACGCCACCGAGAGCCAGCTCAAAATGTTCCTCACCCGCATGGGGAAAAACGCCAAATTCTTCATCACCGGCGATATCACCCAGGTAGACCTTCCCAAGCACCAACACTCCGGCCTCATCCAAGCCGGCAAAATCCTCCAAGGCATCAAAGGCATCGAGTTCATCCATCTCGATAATTCCGACGTGGTCCGCCATCACCTCGTAACCAAAATCATCCAACGCTACGAAAATTGGGAAAATGAACGTGCCGAGAAAAAGAACGTGGAAAGCAATAAAAAAGCCGACAACAGCACCAACGAAAATAATGAAATCTAATCTTATTTAAAAGTTATCAACAATGAAATATTATTAAATAAAAATCGTTATTTTTGCGGTCTATTTACTAAAATACACAAATAGTTGAATTACAATAAAATACACATACATTTTACTACCATCGCTGTCATCCTCGTGGCCGCGATTTTCATGTTTGGATGTTCTACCCGAAAAAACACCCCGCTGAATCGTGGTTATCATAATATGACTTCACGTTTCAACGTGAATTTCAATGGGAAAGAAGCGCTCAAACAGGGAGAGGCAGACCACGCGAAATTGTGTCAGGACAACTACATCTCCACCCTGCCCGTCTACGTTTATCCCGCCAAGGAAAATCTTTCCAGCATCTATCCCTCCATGGACCGCGTGATTGAAAAAGGGTCGAAGTGCATCTACAAACACTCCATGTTTTTCAAGGGAAAAGAGTATGTGAAAAACATCGACGATGCCTACCTTTTGATGGGAAAGGCCTATTTTTACAAACAAGAATACCAGCAGGCCCAACGCATTTTCAACTACATCATGAGCACCCACAAAAACAGCAACAGTGTGGAAGAGGCCATGATTTGGAATGCCCGTTGCGCCATCCGTCTCGGTTACTACAGCCAGGCGGAAGACCTGATCAACGAAACGAAATATTACGTTCAGCCGAAAAAATCGAAAAAGTTGAACCTACAGTATGCAGCCGCCGGCGCTGAATATCATCTGACCGCTCCCGACGGCGACCGAGAAACCGCCATCAACTATCTGGATGACGCTTTAAAAAGCAAACCGTCAAAACTTTTCAAAACACGTATCTACTTCATTTTAGGACAGTTGTATGAATTAGAAGAACAACCCGCCACCGCTCACGACTACTTTCTCTGGGTTTCCAAACACAGTCCGGATTATGACATGGAGTTCAACGCCCGCATGCACCTTGCCACCAATTATGACGGCAGTCCGGCCCGCCGCGCCCAGATTGTGAAGGAACTTAAAAAGATGCTGGATGAAGAAAAGAACAAGGACTATTACGACCAGATTTACTACGCACTTTCCGAACTTGACCGCATTGATGAAGACACCACCGCTCAGATGAAGAATCTGGCGCTGTCGGTTTCAACTTACCAAAACAACGACTTCCAACGCACACATTCCGCCCTCCGTCTCGCCGACCTCTATTTCGACCAAGAAAAATATCCGCAGGCACAGGCCTATTACGACACGGCCATCACCTCCATGCCGAAAACCTATCCCAACTACACAGCCATCAAGCACAAGTCGGAAGTGCTGACAGAACTTGTTAACAACCTGCAACTTGTAGTCGTACAAGACAGTTTGCAGCGCATTGCCAAGATGAGTGAGGCGGAACGAGACCGCTGGGTAAAGGGGAAAATTGCCGCTTACAAGCAGGAGAAGGCCCGCAAAGAGAAGGAGGAACGCGACAAGGAATTGGCCATGCAGAGTGCGCTCGGTTATGCCAGCTACAACAACCAATTGAACAACAGCGGAAGTTCCGGCAAGTGGTATTTCTACAACTCCACCTTGATGTCGGCGGGTAAAACCGAATTCTTGCGCAAATGGGGCAACCGTAAGTTGGAAGACAACTGGCGCATCAGCAACAAACAGCAACTTTCATTTGACGACCTCGCCAACATGAACAATCCAAATGCGACAGCGGACTCCACGGAATACGACGAAAACGGTAACCCGATTTTGAAACGCGAGGAAGACCCGGAAAAGGAACGCTATTACACCCAGGACCTCCCGCTCACTCCCGGAGCCATCGATACTTCCAACATGATGATTGCAGAAGCTCTCTACCAAGCCGCCATCATCTACCTTGACCTGTTGGAAGACCGTCCGCGCGGCTGTGAAACCCTTGAAAAGTTCTACGCCCGCTTCCCCGAAGACAAACTCGCTCCCGGCGTGCTTTACCTGCTTTACCTCAACTATTCCAAAATGAATAGTGAAAAAGCCAATCGTCCCAAAGAAATCATCCTTACCAAATACGAAGACACCGACATCGCCCGCCTCATCCGCGAACCCAACTATTACAAAGAGGTGGCCGCCAAACTCAAACAGATTGAAGCGACATACGAAACCACTTACCAAGACTATAACAACAAGCAGTGGAAGAAGGTGATTGCCTCTGCAGACGCATCCATCCCCAATTGCAGCGACAAAGCGTTGAAAGCCAAGTTCGCCTACTTGCGCGCCGTCGCCATCGGGCAGACGCAAAGCGAGGCCAACTACCGCACCGCTCTCGAAGGTGTCACTACTGAATATTATGACCAGCCTGTGGCCGAACTCGCCCGCATCCTCCTCGACGGTCTCACCCCGGTGGCCGCCGCTCAACCCACAGCTGCAAACCCTACTGCCAACAATCAAAACCCGACTCCCGATGTCGAAAGCCCCTTCACCTTCAATGCCGATGAGTGGCATTATGTAGGCATCATCATCAATGTCCATAAAATCAAAGTGATGGATTTCAAGGTTCTCCTTTCTGATTTCAACAAAGAATATTACGGATTGCAAAACCTGACCCTCAACAGTTTCTACATCAACCAAGATGAGCAACTGATTACGATTTCGCGCTTCCGCAATGCCGAAGCGGCTTTGGACTACTACAATGCCATCATCCGGAATGACAATTTCAAGGCACATGTGATGGCCAAAAACGCCACGCCCTATCCAATGAGTGCATCGAATTACAGTATTTTTTACAAACAAAAGGATGCGCGTGCGCTTTACGAAGACTTTTTCAAAAAGAATTATTTAAAACAATAAATCAAGACACAATTATGAAACCTGAAGAAATGACAGGTGCCATGACTGGCACTAGACTGAACACCATCGCAGCAGGCACCAGCTTGCAAGGTAACATTGAAGCTGCTTCCGACTGCCGTATCGACGGTACCATCAAAGGCAACATCAACTGCAAATCAAAAATCATCATCGGCCAAACCGGTATTGTAGAAGGCGACATCGTATGCGACAGCATCGACATTGAAGGCAAGGTAAAAGCGAACATCACTGCCTCCGACATCATCTCACTGCGTGCAACCGCAGTTCTCGCCGGCGACATTGCTTCCTGCAAATTGGCCATCGAACCCGGTGCCACTTTCGTAGGCAACTGCAAAATCCAAAACAACAGAGGCGGTGCCATGCCGCAAATGCCGCAGGCACAACCCCAGCAGGCAAAATAGTTAATGCGAAACAGACGTCAATGGGATGCCGGAGCCACATACTCCGGCATGGCGTTTCAAATGGGGGCCATCATCGCCCTTGGCACATACGGAGGTGTGAAGTTGGACCAATGGCTCAACCTCTCACCCCTGTTTACTATTATCTGCGCCATGGCCTCCATCGCCCTCGCCATGTATGTGATGATTCACAAACTCACACAAAACAAAGATAAAAACAAGAAAGACAAAGATGAAAAGAGTTGATTATAAAGTTCCCAAGTACGTCATCCATTTGGTGATTTTTTCCATCATCGTCACCGCCCTCACCATTATCATGCAGGCCCTTCTTCCCGCCTACTCCACCCCGGCGATGCCGTTCATCGTGCTCTTTTTCTTCTTCATCACCCTTTTCACCCTGTACGTCGTCCTTCGCGATGAAGCGCAGCGCGAGTCGAGGAAGTTCGTCTCCGGCTACATCCTCTCCCGCACCATCAAAATCATGTCCTGCCTGCTCTTCCTCCTGATTTATTTCTTCGCTAACAAGGCCGACCGCTGGCGCTTTGCCATAGCATTCATCGTTATCTACTTCATGTTCTCCATCTGCGAGGTAGTCATTATGAAAAAAGAAAACACCCGCCTCCAAAATCTGAAAAATGATTTGATGAAGGCCGCCGGAGAACCTGCCACCCAAGAATCTTTACCCCAAGAGGATGGACGAAGCGACAAAGAATAAAATCAGACTCATCCTCGCCACCTTGTCCACCAAACCGGGCGTTTATCGCTATCTCGACGACAACGGCAAGGTGATTTACGTTGGCAAAGCCAAAAACCTCAAACGCCGCGTTTCCTCCTATTTCAACAAAAATCACGATTCCGCAAAGGTCAGAATGCTCGTCACAAAAATCCGTGACATTCAAACCACCATTGTCGATACCGAGTGGGAAGCATTGCTCCTTGAAAACACTCTCATCAAGGAATACAAACCCAAATACAATATATTATTAAAAGACGACAAGACTTATCCATGGCTCGCCGTCACCAAAGAGGATTTTCCAAAAGTATTTGTCACCCGCGCCCCCGACCGCGCCACACAGGAAGTTTTCGGTCCCTACGCATCGGTCAAATACATGAACACCCTCTTCAAAACCCTGATGGAGGCTTTTCCCGTACGCACCTGCAAAGTGCTGCACAAAAGCAGTCGCCCCTGTCTGCAATATCAACTCGGGAAATGCCCCGCACCCTGCGCAGACCTTATTTCCATTGAAGAATATCAAAACAACATTAAAAAGATTATTGAAATCCTCAAAGGAAATAGCAATCTGATTATCAAACAATTACAAGAAGAAATGAACGCTTTTTCAGAACAATGGGAATTTGAAAAAGCTCAAAATATCAAAAACAAACTCGACATCCTCACCCAGTTTAGAGGGAGGTCGGTGGTGGTGAATCCAGAAATCACACAATTGGATGTTTTCACAATAGTAGAAGATGACCAAAACGCATACGTCAACTTCATGCGCGTAATGGAAGGTGCTGTTATTCAATCTTATACAGTTGAAATCGCACATAAACTCGACAAGAGTAAGGAGGAACTTCTCACCCTTGGCATGGTGGAAATCCGCGACCAATTCGGCGACTTCTGTCCCACCATTTTGCTGCCATTTGAGTTGGAAACCGAAATCGACGGTGTCACCATCGCGGTGCCGCAACGGGGTGACAAAAAGAAACTGCTCGACCTTTCGCTCAAAAATGCCTTTACCTTCATGTCGGAAAAGAACCGCCGCCGCGACTTAGTCAATCCTGAGCGGAGAAGCCAGCGCGTACTCACCCAGTTGCAAAAAGACTTGCAGATGGACCGGCTGCCGCGCCATATCGAGTGCTTCGACAACTCCAACACGCAGGGCTGCGAGCCCGTTTCCGCCATGGTCTGCTTCATCGACGGCAAACCCGCCAAGAATGAATATCGCCACTTCTTAGTCAAAACCGTTGTCGGCGCCGACGATTTTGCCACCATGGAAGAAGTTGTAACTCGCAGATATTCAAGACTATTAGAAGAAAACAAGCCTCTCCCCGACCTCATCGTCATCGATGGTGGGAAAGGACAGCTGAATGCCGCCTATCGCAGTTTGCAAGCACTGGGCATCGCCGACAAAGTTTACCTCATCGGTATCGCCGAGCGGTTGGAAGACATTTACCGTATCGGTGACGACCTGCCACTTTACATCGACAAAAAGTCGGAGGCACAACTGTTGCTACAGCGCATCCGCGATGCCGTACACGATTTCGGCATCGCCCATCACCGGAAACGCCGAGCCAAGAAAAGCATCGAATCACAGCTCGACCACATTCCAGGCATAGGTAAAGCATTGAAAACAAAGTTATTACAAAAATTTAAAAGTATAAAACGAATCAAAGAAGCGTCAGAAGAAGAAATTGCAAAGGTGGTTGGGCCCGCAAAAGCAAAAACGGTAAAGAGAGAGTTGAGAGTTGAAAGTTGAAAATTAACTGTGTAACTGTGATGATACGTTTTTCCGAATATTGTGAAACTACCGATGAACTTGCTAAATGCTTGAAAGAGAAGGCTGCAGGGCGGCGCATGATTGCCGTTATTGACCATAATGTGGATGCACATTGGGGGCAATTCTTTCCTTTTGAAAAGATAGTCATCGAAGCCAGCGAACGAAACAAGACGATGGAAACGGTGAACGCGCTCATCGAACAACTGATGGAACTTCACGCCGACCGGGGCGTGTTGCTGTTGGGCATCGGCGGTGGCATCACCACCGACATTTGTGGATTTGTGGCGGCCATCTACAAGCGCGGAGTCGCAGTAGGTTTGGTGCCCACCACACTGCTGGCCATGGTCGATGCTGCCATCGGCGGCAAAAACGGGGTGAACATGCAGGGATACAAAAACATGGTCGGCACGTTCCGCCAACCGGAATTCATCTGCTGCCATCCGAAATTTCTCGCAACATTACCGCAGAAAGAGGTGCGAAACGGGCTGGCTGAAATGCTCAAATCGTTTATTATCAAGGGGAAACACTTCGTAGCATGCGCGGAATTTTTCCGTGCAAAAACGGGAGTTGAACTTTGTACTGAGGCTGAAACGACCATGCGATTCATTCAGGAAGCCGCCAACGTGAAAATGGAAATTGTAGCGGAAGACGAGTGTGAACAGGGGAAACGGCGACTGCTCAACCTCGGTCACACCTTCGCCCACGCGCTGGAACACAGCACCGGCATCTCCCACGGCGAGGCCGTCGCCATCGGACTGGTTTGCGCCGCAAAGAATGGGAAGAGCCCTGATACAGAGTTAATTGTCAACACATTAAAATCTTGCGGACTGCCGACAGAAATACCGCAAATCACCACGCCATCCGTTTTGTTGAAGGCGATGAGCCAGGATAAAAAGATGGTAGAGGGAAAATGTTTGTTGGTGATCATCCGCCGGATTGGCGACATAAGTGTCAGACCGACAGCGTTGAAAGACATTGTAATTGGGTAGAGGGGAACCTGTGGCAGCTCCATAATCAACAAGTTCCTACTTTGTCATTGGCACCTTGGGCTTGTCGAGAGTGAAAACTCCATCACCGGAAGTTTTCAGCACAAATAGACCTTTCTTGAGCGCGTACTTGTCGGAGTGTTCATTGTATTTGATGGCAGCCATAGCCAGATAGACGCGTTTATCGCGAAATTCGGCAAAGGCCTCCTTGAAATGTTCCATTTGCTGGGTGAAGTGCTGGACATGTTCATTGGTGCAGGTTGTCTTCACCTCCACCACTACCACATCTGTCTTGTTGCAGAGGATAACATCCGCCTCTATCGCGTGTTCGTCATAAACCGCCTTGCGGCATCCCTCGTAAATATGGTCAATGTGGATGTCGGAATCTCTGAACAACTTAAGGGCCGCCGGCTGAGACAGAGCCTCTATAAGTTTTCCCCACTGGGTTGAGAAGAGATTTTCAAGTTTTCGAATGCTGTCCCGCGACTCGCGTATATTCTGCTTAACAAAGGAAATGAAGTCGTCAATTTTCTCACGGCTCTCCTTTCTTTCGAGAGCAGACTGTTCGAAACGCAAATCTGCCTCCTTCCGCGATTCCTCTAAACGTCGGTCTGCCTCCTTCCGAGATTCTTCAAACCGTCGATCCCCCCCTTCTAAACGCCGTTCTACCGCCTTCGGGGACTCTTCAAAACGTAGGTTCGCCTTTTGCAACGGCCTTTCTCAGACTCGGTCGGTCTCGCGCATTTGTGCAGATACGGCTGCAATGTATAGTTTTAACTCCTGCCAAGACATCTGGAAGGGATCTTTATCCAATATCGAAAGGTCAATCGTGTCCATAGTTATTTTTTAGTTTAATTACCGTTCTGAAAAACTTCGCCAGCAAAATTACAATATTTTTTTAACTATTATGTCCGTTTTAAAAGATTTTATTGTGCTTATTTTTAGATTGTTACGGATAATAATATTAAAAATTAATAATTAACAATTAAATATTTGGTATTTTTTTAGAAACAATTATTAAATATAAACAGTTTCAACTATCGATTATCGCAAATTAACATTTGTTCTTGAGAATTGTTGATTTCCCGGAAAGTTAGTCTGCCGGATTGTTTCATGCGGAGTTTCGTCTTGTGAAACAACATGATTGCTCTTGCTCGCTGATATTTTTGTTTTCCAAACAGATGTACACCAACCGACAACACATCCCTTCGTCGGTAAAATCTGGCGAGACGACCACCTGACGGGCAAGGGTTTGAAGGACGATACTGGATTTACAAGATGCAAAGGGATAATTCTGATTTAAAAAAGAGAAGGCACTTCACGCTGTGAAATGCCTTCTTTTTTACTCATTCAAATGCAAAATTATTTGCATTCAACGCCAGTTTTCAATTCATCATTGATGTCAGCAATAGTGGTCAAATCTGAACATCTTTTAATGTTTTCGTTGTCCTTGTCAAGAGTAACTTCATTTTCAGAAACAACTACGCCAGCAGCATAAGTTTTGCATTTGCAATGTTTGTCACATGAAGCCATACCAAAAACGAAAGCAACGGCTACAACAGCTAATAAAACTTTTTTCATAACTTTTTGTTTTTAAGTGGATTAATAAATATTTTCAGTACTTGCAAAAATACAATTTATTTTTAAGATGAAAAACATCTGCAATGTTAAAAAATCAAAAAGAGTTTCAACCCTTTTTACGACTGATTTTTGTCCAACCTTTTTCCAACATGCTATTGATTTCCAGAGAAATTTTCCAACGGTAAACCACCCACAGACCAACCATGCAAACCAATCCTGTGCGCACCACGGCTTCCACCAATGATACCACGATGCCCGGTTGCGGAAGAACGGCTTGGCTGGCACAGAAACATAACATGTTGAGCAAGTACATTCCGACAAGGACTGCCAAGACCTTCAGCAACGGCCACGAAAACGGCGTTGTTCCCACTTTCCACTGCACAAATGCCAACAATAAAATATAATATAGTGCGTAAGAAAGCAGAGTGGCCAAAGCTCCACCGTTGATGCCGATGGCAGGAACTAAATAAGCATTGAGTGCAATATTAAAAATCATCAAAATGAGGGTGAAAATCAAAGAGAAATAATAGTAATTGGTGTACCCCAAAGCGGAAGCGCCAATGCCAAAGGATGAATTCAACAGTTTGGAAAGAGCCAGAATGAAAAATGCCCACTTCCCTACTGCGTAGGCATCGCCATTGGGCAGTAATTGGAAAAATAGGTCGATGTTTATCCAGATAATAAGGAAAATAACCGAACCGGCGAGAAATTGGTGCAGTGCCACTTTCCGACAAAGCTGTGTGGCCTTGGGAACATCGTTTTCCTTGATGGCCACAGAAATGTGGGGCTGAACAATGGCACTCAAAGAACGGTACGGAACCTCTACCAACGCAGAAATGTAGTTGGCGATGGCATAAATGCCCGCAAATGCCAACCCCTGCTGCGCACTGATGAAGAAGCTGCTCAAAGTCGGCATTGCGCTGCTCACCAGAGCAGACACTACCATAAACAGCGTGTACCACAGGAAGTTGCGTTTCAACTCCTTCGTAACGTGCTTGAAATCCGGTTTGAAAGAGACATTCCCGGTGCTGAGCAAATAAATCAGGTTCAACAGCGCGGCAATCGCGTAAGTGGTACAGAAAACTATCACCAGCCCGTCCAAACTGATAACATGGAAACCGAACAACAAATAACCCGCCAACAAGCAGCAGCGAATCACCACCTCGCGGATGAATTTCGGCACCGCTATTCGATTCAAAATGGTTGCATTCACCTCAAACACAGAGGTATAAAGCATAAAAAACGCAATCGGAATGACAAAGTAGAAATAGTTGACAAAAAGGGCGGAATTATCCTCGAATGTGTCAATAAGAATGTTTTTGAAAAGGAAAAAACAAAGCAAAAAAATCAGAAATCCCACAAAAGGAATAATCAATGTCCAGAAGAAAAGTCCGTGATTTTTGTCCCCATCTTTAAAATAAGGGAAATAACGTACTGTAGATGAAGAAGTTCCCAATTGAGCCAACGTAGAAAACAGCACAGCGGCATCCACCAACACACGCGTCAAGCCCACCTGCTCCGTCGTCAGATAGTTCGTCAACACAAAAAAAGTGGTAACAAACCCCACAACGATGCCGACGTAGTTGGCAATAGTTCCCTTAATGCTTTGTCGTATGATTACACCCATTTTTTAGTTGAATCGTTGAATTGTTGAATCGTTGAATTGTTGAATCGTTGTTTAACCGTTTAACCGATTTTAACCGATTTTAACCGATTTCAACCGATTTTAACCGATTTTAACCGAACATCACCAGCAGCCGTCGTTCACCACCTGGTTGAGAAAATCGTTAATGGGCTTGGCCTCCTTGAACATCGTTACAACATAGTCAATCAGTTTGGCTTCGTCGCCCAAAACGAGGTTGTCAGGGAGGCTGGCTGCGAGGGAGAATGTCTTGAGTTTCAGAAACTCAGCATGAATGGTGTCTTGCGGATAACCGTTGGGAACGCGCTGCAATTTGGCATTGTCGTTCCAATGGTAGTGTTTGGCGGCCTTGACTGCCTTGCCAAACATTTCCGGCTCCGTGTATATCTTGTCGCGGATGGCGATAGTAAGCGAGGGCGTGGGATTGTACAATCCCGCAGCCAACAAATTGCCAAACGCGTAATCTTCTGATTCAGAAGGTTCTAAATGAAAATAATAACCCGCATAGCCCGACTTTTTCCCGTGCGGACAAAGGTACGCGCCCATGTGAGTTTTATACGGAATCTTCTCTTTCGAAAAACGCATATCCTTGTAAATCCGATAAGTGCAATCCTTGATTGTCAATACTTTAACGTCATCATCGAATTTGCCCACCTCCGCAATGAGTTTTTCTGTAAACTCGTTGAAGTGAGTTTGCGCCGCCACATATTCCGCCTTGTGCTCCTGGAACCACTCGCGGTTGTTGTTGCGCATCAGCGCATCCAGAAAAGTGAGAATATCTTTCATTTAAAATATTGAATTTCAATTTATTACTTGAAAAATCCAACGACTGAAAAATGGATCTTCGATTTCAAATTTTGTGGTATAAACGAGAAAACCGGCCTTTTGCAAACGCTTTAACGCGCTATAAGTCGTACTCGTTCTGCGGTCGAGGTCCTGTACCGGTTGATTTTTAGCCAACTTAATCAGAACACTTTTATCGGTTTTATTGAAATTCACCCACAAGCGTTCATAGTCAAGATCATGAATTTCAATGATCTGCTGAATTGCAGTCTCCAAAATATCATCAGTTGCCGTTTGCAACATACTCATCTGCCAAATTTGAGCAGCCAACTGCTGAGTATAATAGGGATGACAATGAGTAAAATCAAGTATATGTTGGGTAACAGCCTCAACATCAGAATTTAGGCAGTTCTGTAATCGGGATGAAATATAATTTTCCAAATCGGCACGCGGAATTGCTTTCAAGCGCATAAGCTGACCAAAATGATAAAAAGGAGATTTCTTTTTCTCAAAAATGTCGGTCATCATTGTCTCCTGGCTACCGAGCAGGATATAATTAATGTTTTTTTGAGACTGCATCATGGCCCTCAGTTTTTTGTCAAGATTAGGGGCCAAACTCATAGTTTCCTGAAATTCATCAAGAACCACTACAAGTCTATTATCTGGCGATGAAATTCCGTCCATCTTATCCATAACGTCCTCCAGCTAAATTGTAGGATTTTCGGTGGGTTGAAATGATAAATCAATCATTCCGGTAACGGGATTTGTGGAGAGCGACGGGATTATCCGAAAACGCATCACAAATTGCTTAACGCGCTCAAAGGGGTGAATCTTATAAATTTCGCGAAGCAATTTGGCTGCCAAATCAGCTTCAGAGGTCACATTCTGAAGATTCAAAGTTATACTTTGACGGGAGGTATTGATTAGCGCTTTATGAACCACACTGCTTTTTCCGAACCTACGCGGACTAATCAAGACCAAATGATTCTCACTCTCAATAAACTGCTGAATGTAATCCACTTCCCGAACTCTATCGGTAAAGAATTCGCCTTCAACAATTGTCCCAAATTTGAAAGGATTTATCATATTACGAAATTTTTCGTTACGAAATTTTTCGGCAAAGATACAATTTATTTCTAAACAGCAAAAATCATACTGATTACTAAGAAATTACAAACTCCAGTCGATGGGCGTTTGTCCGTTTTGAATGAGAATTTCATTGGTTTTAGAGAAATGTTTGCAGCCGAAAAAGCCGCGGTACGCCGAAAGCGGCGACGGGTGAGGCGCGGTAAGTACAAAGTGCTTGGAAGTGTCGATGAGTTGGATTTTGGCTTGTGCGTAGGAGCCCCAAAGCAGGAAAACGAGGCCGGAGCGTTTTTGCGAAAGCTGCGAGATGGCGGCGTCGGTAAAGATTTCCCAGCCGCGGCGCTGGTGCGAACCCGCCTGATGCGCGCGCACCGTGAGCGTAGCGTTCAAAAGAAGCACTCCCTGCCGCGCCCAGTTCTCCAAATTGCCGTTCTGCGGCGCTGGAATGCCGACATCGTTCTGCAATTCTTGGAAAATGTTCACGAGTGAGGGCGGAAACTTCGTGCCCGGCTGCACCGAAAAGCACAGTCCGTGCGCCTGCCCCGGCTCGTGATACGGATCCTGCCCAATAATCACCACCTTCACCTTGTCGAAAGGCGTGAGGTTGAAAGCGTTGAAAATCAGCGGACCCTGAGGATAAACGGGAAACTGTTGCTTCTCCGCGACCAGAAACTGCTTCAGCTGCTCGAAGTACGGCGCGGCAAACTGGTCCGCCAACGCAGATTTCCAACTTTCTTCAATGATGGGATTTACCGACATTTCTCGTGATTTTATGTAAAGACGGTGTTGTTTTTTTTGTAGAGACGGTGTGCACACCGTCTCTACATAGATGCCGTTTATTTTACCTCTTGCATTTTGTTCGGATCGTGTTTGTACTTGAAACAGATGGCGAACATGATGGCGACGACGAGAGCATAACCGGCGAAGATGAACCAAGCAGCCTGCCAGCCGCCCGTACCGGGAATGTCAACGAGGAGACCGTTTTCATTCCAAGTACAGAAATGATTGACAATGGCTTGTGCGCTCAGCGTACCGATAGTTGCGCCGACACCGTTGGTCATCATCATGAACAGCCCCTGAGCAGATGAACGGATGCTCGGGTCGGTTTCTTGGTTGACGAACAGGGAACCAGAAATGTTGTAGAAGTCGAAGGCGAAACCGTAAACGATCATGGAAAGGATGATGGCCCAAACCATGGAACCGGTGTTGCCGATACCGAACAAACCGAAACGGAAAAACCAGGCAATCATAGCCATCAGCATCACTTTCTTGATGCCGAATCTCTTCAAACAGAAGGGAATCAACAGAATACACAGTGTTTCAGCGATTTGCGAGATGGAATAGATGATGACGGAGTATTTTACGCCGAAGGTGTCGGCGAAAGCGGGATCGGCAGCAAACGAAGAGATGAACGGAGTGGCAAAGCCGTTGGTGATTTGCAGTGCGGCACCCAACAACATCGAAAAGATGAAGAAGATGGCCATTTTTTTCTGTTTGAACAATGAAAATGCCTGCAAACCAAGGGCTTCCACGAAAGATTTCTTACCTTCCTCTTTGTTGATCTCACACTTCGGCAAGGTGAAGGAATATATACCGAGGATGATTCCCAAAATACCGCTCAGCAAGAACTGGAACGGCGTGTTGGAAACCTGAACCAAAGTGTTGGCATCGTGCTGTGCCCACAAGAAAGCAGAGCTGTCATTCAGACAGTTAGCCAAAAAGCCATCGGAAAGGTGAATGAGGTCGACGGCCCACATGGCGCAGATGAAACCGATGGTGCCGAAAACGCGGATGGGCGGAAAATCCTTCACCGTATCCAATCCGCCTTTTTCCAATGCGTTGTAAGCCACTGAGTTAGAAAGAGCAATGGTAGGCATGTAGAAAGCGACGCTAATGGCATAGAGGCACATCAGCAGACCGTAGTCGGGAGTAGGGGTAGAAATACCATACATGCAGGCGCCAATCATAGCGGCCCCTGCTATAAGGTGGCATAATCCCAAAGTTTTTTGTGCGGGAATCCAACGGTCGGCCACAATGCCCATCAGCGCGGGCATGAACAGCGAAACAATGCCCTGCATGGCATAGAACATGCCAATATGTCCGCCCAAATCGCACTTGCCCAAATACTTACCCATACAAGTTAAATAAGCCCCCCACACAGCATACTGCAGGAAGTTCATCACAATCAGTCTGATTTTCAGTTTCATTTTTTTACTTTTATGATTGATTATTAATAATTGATTATTTCTTATTTTATTATTTAAATTGTTGATATTTAATATGTTAAACGAAATTAATTAAGGATTTCGTCGCTCAAAATAAAACTTGCAAAGGTAAGGAAATTTCTTATTCCTCAATTTACTAAATTTCTATGAAGTCGGATGATAAAACAAGAGTCAACTTGATAGAACACAAAACGGGCGGAACCATGGTCAAATGGCTCCGCCCGTCCAATTTTTTCTCTTAATTACGACGCTCTCGCGCCATCTATGGGGATGTCAACAAAACCGCAACAGTTTCCATCACATTAATAACGGAACTATTTCATCGCCGTTTGTGCCATACCCTTACCCCAAAACAGCTGGGTAGCTTGAGGATTTTTGGCATCGAAACTGATGGAAAATTCCCACAGCTTGTTTCCGTGTACATCCGAAATCGTCACATAATCATTGCAAACAGGATCGGACATGGCATAAGTGTTTAATACAATGCAACTTGGGTCATTGGCATCAGGCCCGGCGGCCCAATCTGACGAAGAGTGACATACCCAATTCGGGGCATTTCTCGTCTCCACAATGAATTCGTCAATACCGTTATTCAGCAAGGCTTGCGATACATTGCGGTCAAAATAGACAACATGATAAGCATGGAAGATACAGATATCAATCGGCTTTGTCGCTTCAGGATAGTAGTTGTCGGCATAAGGAACCATACAACCTTCTTTACGACATGATGTAATCAACAAAGCAGCTGCCATAAAAAGCAGCAACAAATAACAACTGTTTTTTCTTTTCATAAGATTGAATTTTTAGGTGAATAATTGCCGCAAAAGTAACGCAAAAGCGAGCTTTGCTTTGTCGGATGCTATAAATCATTGAAATTTTGCAATGAAAATGCTCTTTTTTGTAATCAATACCACACAAAATTTACACGCAAAGCATTATTTTTGCAATCAAAAATCAATTATGAGTATTTTGCTCTCGGTATTTATGGACCACGTATTTAAGTATTTCGTCATTCCGGCGCTCCGCGTCATCTTTGCCATCGGCACACTGATTTTGGTATGCTTCATTATTTATTGGATTATCAAGAAACTTTTTCATTGGAAAAATCTGCCCACGCGCACGAACCTGGCTCGCGAAAACTCCCGTTTGGAACAGGAACTGCATGTGGTTTCCGATGAACGCGAACGACTAATGAAGAAAATAGTACAACTGGAGAGCGAACTGATGAGGCAGGAGCTCACCCCCGGCGCCTCCCCCGTTGGCAAGCAGTTACTCAACATCGGCACACTGAAGGTGAAATGCGACCATATTGCCTATATTGTTCCGCAGTCGCTGGAACAAGGCGACGGCGGTAATGCCCGCATCAAAATCATCCATTACACCGATTCCTCCGTCACCGATTCCGTCTATAGTAATTTCGATTCCATCTTGGAACAACTCTCAGGCAACTTCATGCTCATCAATAAGAATCAGATTATCAACCTGAAAGAGATTCACAAAATTCAAGGTCTTGAGGTCTATCTCAAAAATGTGAAACATCCGTTTTACGTTTCGGAAACGAAAAAAGAAGAATTGGACATTCGCTTGGGACGAGTGACTCAGTAAAATCTCGCAAAATGTCTCAGCAAACTTACTGTATAGGCTCCACTTTTTCCACCGTCACTTTGCTGCACATAAGCGTGACACCGACACCATCTAAGTTACACTCAAGCCATTCGGGATGGGACATACGGAAGTTCATTTCCGACAAATAAGGCGAATCAAGAGAGGGAGCCGCAATTTCAATGCAATTTTCAAAAGCCAAAGTCGCCACGCAAATGCCATCAAGATTAAGGCGAAGAATCGCCTTGCTGTATGTATAAGTCAATTCTACGATTTCAGCATCGTGAAAAGCTGTTTCCCGAACATAATCATAATCAAAATACGCATTGATTTTTTCCAATCCCGACACACGAGATTCTGCGGCTGGCGAGAGTGTTCCACGATTTTTTTGCTCTTCACGATAGAATTTCTCACGTTTTAAAGAGAACGATATTTCTTTTAAAAATTTATCAGAAATATCTTTCCCCGACTGTTTCTGTTTTGTAAAACCATCGAGTGCGGTTTCCAGCAATTTGATACGCCTTTGTGTGTCCCAATGGGGCAATCTGAGCGCTAAGCGCCAACACAAATCGCTTTTCCACTCTACCATAGCATCTTCGGGCAACAAATCATACGCCACACTGAAATAATGGTTGGCAAGCTCTGGACAATATTTTTTCAGACAAGCCAACCCACTGTCGTACAACTCTTTAGCCAGTGATATATTATTCATTATTTCAAAATATTTTCTAATACCCCAAAAAAATCACAAGTCCTACGTCTCAAGTCCTAAGTCCCAAGTCCTAAGTCTCAAGTCCTAAGTCCCAAGTCCTAAGTCTCAAGTCCTAAGTCTCAAGTCCTAAGTCCCAAGTCCTAAGTCTCAAGTCTCTACTTCACCCAAAAGCCGAACATTTTGCGATTTTCAATCCAGCCCTCCAAGCGGTCGTTGATGGCTACTTTCCCGACACCTTTCGGAGTACCTGTGAAGATGATGTCGCCGGTTTTCAGAGTGAAAAACTGCGACACGTACGAAATGATTTTGTCGATGCTGAAAAGCATATCGCCACTGTTGCCGACTTGCACGGTTTCCCCATTCAACTCCAAATGGAAATTGATGTTGTTTAGATCTGCAAATTCTTCTTTTTCAATAAATTGACTAACGATAGCGGAGCCATCGAAGGCCTTGGCGATTTCCCACGGATTTCCCTTCTCTATGCAGGTTTTTTGCAAATCCCGAGCCGTAAAGTCAATACCCAACCCGATTTCGTGATAATAGGTGTGAGCGAATTTTTCGGAAATGTACTTTCCCACTTTGTCGATTCTTACCAGCAATTCCACTTCATACTCAAGTTGTTGCGAAAATTCAGGCAGGAAAAACGGACGATTACGGGTAATTACCGATGAGTCGGGCTTCAAAAAGAAAGTCGGTTCGGTGGGAATTTCATGTCCAAGTTCCTTTATATGAGGAAGATAATTTCTGCCAATACAAATGATTTTCATTTTTCAAAATATTATTAAAGCGTAATTTCAAATGATTTTCCGACAATTTTTTCCATTTTTCAAAATCATCAATTACTATTGATGCGATGAAATTTTAAAAAATCATATAAGTTATTGATATCATATAAGATACAAGCGTTCTTTGATTTTTTGATTTGAATATTATTTCTATATTACCACCCCTTTATCCCCTCCTTAAAAAGGAGGGGAATTCATTGCTGACGCTTTTATCCCCTCATTAAAAAGGAGGGGAATTCATTGCTGACGCTTTTATCCCCTCATTAATAAGGTGGAGAATTCATTGCTGACGCTTGATTTTTTATCTTCAAAATAAATATCGCAACAGTACTAATCATCAATCATAAATCAATTCCACCAGATTGTAAAGCAAGAGGTAGTCAATCATGTTGCTCCAGCCCGTATCTTTGGTGTGCCACGGGCAGAAAAGCGAGAGCGAATGCCACGGCACGGCGGTTCTAACTGTTTTACCGTCAATGGTTTTTGTTACTGCCCCGTCCGCCGGTGCGCTATTCAGGTAATAGTCGTATTCCGCACGCGGCACCAAGGTGCGTCCCTGCGTGCCGTACAGCGCCAGATTTATCAATGGAAGATGTGGGAAAATCAACTTTTGCTGCAAGTCTGGGCGCTTTTTGGCGATTTTCTCACAACACCGCACCATCCACCGATAACAGTCGCTGTTGGCAGTGCCGCCATCGTTCATCACGGCCGACATCGCCAAGATGCCATACCAGCGAAAATTTCCATCTTTATCTATTAACATATTGTCTTGCACGATGTTCCACATACTACGCCACTCGCCTTTGTCGCTCCGTTTGAAGGTTACGTCACGCCCACTCAGCATCGAACCTATCCTGTCGTGCGCATACTGCAACCACTGGATGTCCGTTTCCGGCTGGATGACAACCTTCGTTACCGGGTTAACAACCTGCCAATGCAGCTTGCCGTCGCTACCCACCGACTGCATGCCCGTAACCATTCGATAGACGATGTCGGCAATTTTCTTGTTCAATTCGGGGTCGTTGACCAACTTCTTTGCGAGTGCGAAACCGAGATAACTTCCCCACGCCTGGTCTTGCGAAGGCGCGTTTCCCTTCGCTTTGACATTGCCACAATTCACATAACGGTCGCAGTAAATCATGTTGAGGCACATACGGGTGGTGTCCATGCGATAGATGTCATCGCGGAGGTAGAAGCCGTTGGGTTGAGTAAAGGTGTCGCAGTTCCAACAGTGCTCGGCAGCCAAGTCAAGGCGATTGTAAGTATCTATGGCACAACGCAATTCAAGAAGAGTTTCATCGGTAGGTTTTCCTTCTTTTTTCAAACGGGCGTATTCCGTGGCCAAGAGTGCTACATAATGGCCCTGCCACCAAGTGCCGTCGGCCCAATATCCGGTAACACCCGACTTGCCGACATACTTGCGCTCCATCGGCAGCGAGGTTCCACGCTCCATTCCATCACCCGTGTAATACATGAACTCCATGCGCAGGCGCTCACGCAAAAGCTCATACTTGCGTGCGTTTTCCGCTTTGTTTTGCGCAAAAATCTGGCCACACGATGCCACAAATAACAGACAAAAAGTGACAATTTTTTTCATAAAGTCGCAGATTTCACTTCAATTCGTCGTAAACCTCCAAGTTGCTAAGTTCGGTTCCGTTGATGTCCAACCGCATGAAAGTGAGGTGGGTATGGTGGCCGAAGCGTGAAGCAGAACCCGGGTTGATGAACATCAGGTGGTTGCGGGTATCATTCATCACTTTGAGAATGTGAGAATGGCCCGCTACAAAAATGGTGGGATGTTCGGTTTGGATAAGGTCCAACGCGGGAGTGGAGTAAAAATTCCCATTGCCAACGATGTGCATCAGCGCCACTTTGTGTCCTTCGCACGGAAAGACAAGCGACTCGGTGGTATGCTCACGGATATCCCAGTCATCGCAATTTCCGTACACCGCGCGCACTGGTGCGATGAGCTGCAACTCTTCCAAAACCTCCATGCTGCCAATGTCGCCGGCATGCCAAATCTCATCACATTTTTCAAAAAAAGAACAAAGTTCCGGATGGAAGTAACCGTGTGTGTCTGAGATAATTCCGATTTTCATTTTAAGATTGAAAAAAAATGAGGGGATGCGAATTTCACATCCCCATAAAAAATAATCAAGTGTGAAAAATTATTTTACAGCAACGGTTTCAATTTCAACCATCACCCCCATCGGGAGCGCTTTAACGGCGAAAGCGGCACGGGCCGGAGGATTGACGCTGTAATATTTGGCATAAACTTCGTTCATCGGTTTGAAGTTGGCCATATCACTCAACAGACAGGTGGATTTCACCACGTCGGCAAAAGTGTATCCGGCTTCTTCCAAAATAGCACCGATGTTCTTCATCACCTGTTCGGTTTGTTCTTCGATGGTGTCGGCCACCTTGCCCGTTGCCGGGTCTACCGGAATCTGGCCGGAGATATAAAGAGTTCCGTTGATTTCAATGGCCTGGCTGTAAGGACCAATGGCTTTGGGTGCTTTGTCGGTGTGGATAACTTTTTTCATTTTTTTGGTTTTAATTTATTGATATATTTAATGTTAGATTTAATACTCGATTTTTTTGACAGAAAGAAAAGCTACTTTTTCCCTTGAAATTTGTAGCCAAAAGTAGCGAAGAAAAGAATGTAGAAGTAGCAGACAAACAGCAGGCTATATGCGCTTTGGTGACCGATGTGGGGAAGTTCGCACAATTTACCGTAAATCAGCGACATAACACCTCCACCCGCACAAGCCATCACCAGCAAGCCGGAAGCCACCTCGGTATGTTTGCCCAAATCATGGATGGAAAGCGGCCAAATGGCGGGCCACATGATGGCATGGGCAAAACTCAGCATGATGATACAAGAAATGGAGAGGCGTGCTGACATTGAGAACAGCTCGTCGGGAGCCAGGCTGGGATTGAAGAAGTGAACCAATGTTTTGGAACAGATGGCCACGCTGGCCAAACCGATGGCGATGCACAAGTGAGCGATGAGCGCATGACGCTGCGAAATCATCTTAGGAACAGTGAGCAGGCCCACAAAGTAACCGACAATCAAAGCAAACATGGCATAAATGGGGAAATTCTTGGTGGCGGAATCGGCCAAATGGAGCGACTTGCCATAAGGAATCAAGTAATCGATGGCGATAACTTCGGCGCCGACATAGAAGAAGATGGCGAAAACTCCCAGCCACATGTAGGGGTAGGAAAAAATGGAGCGATGTTCGCCGCCTTGTTCGGCAGTCTGCTGCTCGATTTGGGGGAGCTTGGCCAACTTGATAAACAGCACCAGCAGAATGAATACCGCGGTGATAATGACGTATGGAAGAATGACTTGTTCGGAGAGATTCTGCAGAGCCAGGTCTTTGGCTTCGCCGGTGAGCATGCCGTTTTCAATCATCTGGAGCTCCTGTTGCATACCGGAGAAAAGGGCCTTGTAGAGGGTGTAGAAACCGATGACGCCGGCCAATTTGTTGCAAACACCCATGATGCTGATACGGCGGGCGGCCGTTTCGATGGGGCCGAGAATGGTGGCATACGGATTCGAGGCCGCCTGCAACAATGTCAAACCACCTCCTTGAATGAACAAGCCCGTGAGGAATAACGGAAACTGCCGCGTGCTCGCCGCCGGAACAAACAAAATCGCACCGATGGCCATGGTCAACAAACCCAACATCATACCTCCGCTGTAACCCACCTTCTTGATTAAAAAGGAAGAAGGTATAGCCATGAAAAAGTATGAAATGTAAAATGCAAACGGCACAAATGAAGCCTGAAAGGTGGTTAATTCACAAGATGCCTTCAAAAATGGCATCAATATGCCATTGATCCATGTGATGAAACCAAACACAAAAAACAATGTGCCAATGACAAACAGACTAAATGCATACTTATTCTCTTGCTTCATAAAAATATGTTTAAAAGGATTGCACAAGTACAAAAAAACTTCTTTGCACATTAAACCTCATTTTTGCTTTTTTGTCCAAGGCGCCGTTTTTCACCAAAACCTTAGTTATTATGAAAAAAATATTTGCATTAAGCGTTCTTTGTGCGTTAATTTTTTCCCTGAACGCACAGGTGTCCACCACCCCCGCTAAAAAATCCACCGAAGTCCAAGCTGTAAAAGCAGAAAATCCCGCCAAATGCGGCAACAAGGATTGTCAAACCATGATGAAGTTGAAACGTGACTATTTTCAAGAAAACTTCAAATTGAAAGACCAACAGAAAGATGCATTTTGGGCGGCATACGATGCTTACACCAAAGCCGAATTTGAAGCCTTCAACGCCAGCCGCGACGCCATGAAAAAAGCAGGAATCACCAAACACGTCCGCCCCGACAGCGTACAGTTCCTCCCCGACGAACAAATCCTGGCACTCTACGACAGCCGCCTCTCCACCAAACAAAAACTGGCCCAAGCCGAATATGATTTCTTTATCGCAATTAGCAAATGTCTGACTGCCAAACAAGTAGACGAATACTTCCAATTGGACCGCAAGTTCAAACGCTCAGCAGCCAAACATCAAGGCAATCATGAATGCAAACACGGCGACCATCACCCACACAGCGACAACTGCAACCACAGCGGCGACTGCAAACATCCCGCTCCCCAAAAACCTGCCCCAAACCATCCGTCAACTCACTAAACAGCAATTGCAAAATTATTATTACCGCGTTCCTTTATTTGCAATAAATTTGTATTTTTGCGGCTCAAATTTTGCAAAATTCGTACAATATGAAAAAAATAATCGCAGTCTCCCTTTTGGCCATCGCCGTCATCTTCGCAATTTCCTGTCAACGTGAATGCATCTGCACCGGTTACCATCCCACAACCGACCAAGCCAATGAAACTCACAACTATGGAAAGATGACCAAAGAACAATGCCAAGACAAGCAATTCAGAATGAATAAGGATACTTCTTTCACCACCAACAAAACGTGGGTCTGCGAACAATAGTTCCTATCATTCTCCTTTTACATACTTCACAATTCTGCCTTCCTCTATCCCTCGATAGTTGAAGGCATTTATAATTTTTCCGTCTCGCACCACCAAAAAAGTCGGGAAACTCCCGTAAACCATGTCCACCGCCAATACCGGACTAATGCGGTAGGCGTCGTGCTCCCAACTTTTTGTCAAACGCAAAAAACGACCGCAGTGCGGCTCATTCGGGCCCCACATCCAAAACTGCAACCTGTCGCTGGGCAATTCGTTGCGATCGAAAATATTGTGTATCAACTCACAACTCTGCTTGCAATACTTACAGCCGGAACTCACCACCGCGATGATGTATGTTCCTTCCTGCTTCTGATAATAGTTGGTGTCCACCTGGAAAGTTACCGTGTCTTTCGTTTCATCATACTTCACATGGGTGAAATGAAGATAAACCAAAGAATCTTGGATGGCTTTCTCGTAAACCGATGTGGCCACCAGGTCATTCTGCGAAAAAATCTTGTTGAAAATGGCATTCGGGGGAAAACAAACAAAGGTAGAAACAAAGATTGCGAGGCCGCCAATGCTGTAAATCAAAATTTTAGCCATTTTGGGATAATCGTCGCCAGAACAAAAAACATCGCGGTCGGGCACCAACTCACAATGGAATTTTTCATTTCCGCCTTCATCTTTCAGCCACCCCAGACACCAACTGCGATTGCATTTCCCGTACACCAAAACCATCACTCCCATCACCGCCAAATTCTTGAAAATCGAGACTAACGGCTTCACTTCGATAATGTCGCCAAAACAGTGACAGTTGGCATCATTTCTAAATATTGTAACGTATGTTAAAAACAGGGTGAAGCCTATCATCGTTGCCATAGAAATCCACCACACCCATTTGTATTGAACTTTGAGCATGAGCAACAAACCCAACAGCATTTCAAAGGCAATCAAAAGACGGCATAAAATTTCAGTAATAAAAAATGGAAGTATCTTAAAACTAAACACATACATTACGAAGGTATCTATAGACAACACCTTCATCACCGCACTCACTATGAAGAATATTCCAAGGAGAATTCGAATGCTGTTTTGGGAAATAAATAATGCTTTTCTCATCTTAAAATCACCGGAATGGCATCGATTAAGGTACGGGTATAGTCGGTTTGTGGCGAGCGATAGACTTCATCGGCCTCATTCAACTCAACCACCGCGCCCAATTGCATGACTGCCATTCTATCCGACATGAATTTCACGACAGAAAGGTCGTGGGAAATGAAAATGTAAGTGAACTTGTATTCCTGTTTCAACTCATTCAGCAGGTTAAGTACCTGAGCCTGAACAGATACATCAAGGGCGGACACGGATTCGTCGCAAATGATGAATCTCGGATTGACCGCCAACGCACGTGCAATCGAAATACGCTGTCGCTGACCACCGGAAAATTCGTGAGGATAGCGATAGAAATGACTTTCGTTCAGTCCGACGCGCTCCAACAGCTCCATCGCCCGTGCTTTTCGTTCTTTGTTGTTTCGATACAATTTATGAAACTGCATCGGCTCCATGATTGTATCGCCCACTGTAAGACGCTGATTGAGCGAAGAATACGGGTCTTGCAGAATAATCTGCAAGTCTTTTCTAAACTTGCGCATCTCACGTTGCGGGATTTTGGTAATGTCTTGCCCTTTGTAAAAAATCCGCCCCTCATCGGGTTCGATTAAGCGGAGCAAGGTACGGCCGAGGGTTGTTTTGCCACAGCCCGACTCGCCCACCAACCCGAGCGTTTCGCCCTCGTAAATGTCGAGCGACACATCTTTGAGCGCATACACATACTCGCGTTTGGCGAACAGTTTCTCTTTGCGCAAAGGGTAGCGTTTCGACAGGTGTTCCAACCGAATCAGCGGTTCACCGCGGTACAACGCTTGGTGTCGCGCCGCGCGCTCCTCGGCAGTCACTTCCGTAAAAGTCACCGACGGACTCGGCTCGCCGTTGTCGTGGGCTTGCAGGAAATCACTCACCGTGGGAAGCTGGTGAAGACGGCGGTCAAGCGAAGGCCTACAAGCGATAAGTCCCTGAGTGTACGGGTGTTTCGGGTTGTCAAAAATTTCTCTAACCTTACCTTTTTCCACCACTTCGCCATGGAAAAGCACGGCCACCTCATCGGCTATCTGTGCCACCACTCCCAGGTCGTGGGTGATGAAAATCACACTGATGCCGTACTGTGCCTGCAGTTTCTTAATGAGTTCCAAGATTCCTTTTTGCACAGTGACATCGAGGGCTGTGGTAGGTTCGTCGGCGATAAGAATGTCGGGGTTGCAACTGAGAGCCATCGCAATCATGACGCGCTGTTTCTGGCCGCCGGAAAGTTCATGCGGATACGCGGTAAAAATCTTCTCGGGGCGGGGCAGCATGACCTCATTGAAAAGTTCGATGACGCGGGCGTGGGCCTCTTTTTTTGAGAGAGAGGTATGCAACTGCAGCGCTTCCATAATTTGTTCTCCACAACGAATGACCGGGTTGAGGGAAGTCATCGGTTCTTGAAAAATCATGGCGATGCGTGCCCCGCGAATTTGTCTTAACTGCTTCTCATTCAGCTCCAAGAGTTGAATTTCTTTATCATCGGCGCGAGTGTCGGTGAAGGTGATGCTGCCCCCGGTGACGCGAACGATTTTCGGATTAATCAACCGCATTACGGAAAGGGCCGTGACTGACTTTCCAGAGCCGGATTCGCCCACGATGCCCAGCGTTTTGCCCCGAGGCACCTCCAATGAAACATGATGAAGAATGTGTTTCCATTCATCATCATTTTTCAAATCAAGCGAAAAATCATTGATATTCAGTATGTTCATAATTCCACAACTGTTACTCCATAACCTCCGAGTTCCACAGGTTCATCATCAAAA
>JAKSME010000001.1 GCA_024400785.1 Bacteroidales bacterium | reverse complement strand
ATAAGGATGTTAGCATTGGTTTCTGCTGCATGGTTTAGCGCTTCGAAAGCCATGCCCCCGCCGATGGAACCGTCACCGATGACAGCAATATAATTGCGTGATTCATCATGTTCTAACTTCCCGGCGACAGCCATACCCAGCACGGAAGATATTGACGTTGAAGAATGTCCGGTGCCAAAAGCGTCATACTCGCTTTCCGACATTTTCGGGAAACCACTGATTCCGTGATACTTACGATTAGTTTGAAATTCCTCTTTTCTCCCGGTGAGAATTTTATGCGCGTAGGCCTGATGGCCCACATCCCACACCAGTTTATCATTCGGGGTATCAAAGACATAATGGATGGCCACTGCCAATTCGATAGCTCCTAAAGAAGCGCCGAGATGCCCCGGATTCTCAGCGGTTTCAGTAATGATATAGTCTCTCAATTCGGCACATAGCGCGGGCAAGTCCGAAACTTTGAGTTTCCGCAAATCCGCAGGCGAATCGATTTGAGAAAGATATCTGTATTTACTGGTTCGCATCAATGCAATAGTTGGTTGTAAAAGTTTATTAGAACGCTGGTAATTACTTCATTATTATGATTTAGCGCTACGAAATTTCGGGCGTTTTCTCCGATAATTTTACAAATATCGGGTGTATGAACACATTTCGCGACAGCGGCAACAAATTCTTCGGGCGTATTGGCAATGAGAATATTCTTTCCATCTTCAACAGCGAGACCTTCTGCACCGATGGATGTGGTGATGATGGTCATTCCAAGTGCCATTCCCTCAATGATTTTTATACGGATACCGCTGCCTGAAAGGAGTGGAACGACCATAATATCCTTAGAAATAATGAAATCATTGGCGGAAGGAACTTCGCCCGCAATAATTACATTTTCATCGTTTCTGGAAGAAATGGAGTCTGGGATGGAATATCCTGCAACAGTGAAAGTTACATTCGGAAATTGTTCATGGATGAGAGGCCAAACATCATCCAGGAAATATTCAATACCTTCCACATTGGGGCGCCAATTCATGCTTCCAACGTGAAAAAGTTCGGGATTTTCAGATGGCATATATTCCTCATTTTCAGGATATTCATCAAGATCCACACCAAATGGGAGAATCATTCCGGGAACATTTTTGTAATATTCCGAAAAGAAATTATAATCGGGTTCAGAAATGGAAGCAAAAGCATCAATTTGACTTTCCAAACCGCATTCAAAGCGTTGCATTTGGTGAGAAAGATACTTTATGGCCCATTTTTTGAACAAATTACGTTCATTTTTTGCGACTCTCTGCCAAATTTGGTGTTCAATATTGTGAGTTCTCAAGACAATTTTTGCCTTTGAATATTGCCTGATGACAGAGATGTATGGGGTTGTAAAAAGGGATTCAAGTTGAATGATGTCGAAATTTTCCTTTTTAAGTATGTCGGCTAATTTTTTCGCAAAATTCTTTGAATAAAAGCGACTTACTTGATAGGAGCGACGATTAAAAATAGTTTTTAGGGCAGCAGTAAAAGAGATGGAAGTGTCAACAAAAACAGATTCAAACCGCACGGATGACATATATTCCGGGGTGATTTTTCCGGGAACGATGCGATGTTTCGGAGTTTCAATGGCCAAAACTTTAACTTCATGGCCCGCCTGAAGAAGCCCCTGAGTAACATTGTTCATGGCAATCGTTCCCCCATCAGAAGGAGGGTAGGGAGGTTTATGGCAAATCTGTAATATCTTCATTTTTTCTTGAATTTTCTAAAAATTTTGGAAGGGAAAGACTTTACTTTTTTAATGAAATTGATGTAAGCATCGGGAGACATCAAAGCAGAATCCATCGTGGCCTTATAGGTTAAGAAAAAGCAGATGGGAATAGTAATGAACGTAGACATCCACATGCCCGCCCACGCGGGAAGGTCGCCGGCTTTGACCATTTTTTCTCCAAAAATAGAGATAACAAAGTAGAATGCGAAGAACACCACGGTGATTACCAATGGAATGCCGATACCGCCTTTGCGGATGATCGTTCCGAGAGGAGCACCGATAAAAAAGAAGAGAAAGCAAGCCAGAGGCAGTACCAATCGTTGATGATATTCAATCTGGCAGTCATGTATCTCTCTGTCTTTCAATTCAGTAATCATATCAACTTGATCCAAACAGCCTAAGGCATTACTGCATTTTGTCTGAGCTCTGAATACTGCCTGATCATGCCATTCCTGAGGAACTTTATCTATTGAAAAAGTGGTTGGTGTAGGGCACACACTATCCATATTTCTTTTTCTATAACGACATTCTTTGAAATAAATGGCTTCGAATTTTCTGTAAATTCCGTCAGAAATATCATCTCTTTCTTTCAATTTTTCGTCGATTTGTTTAGCAATATCTTCAAGTTTCAAAGATTTACTACTGGATTTGAAAAATTCGTCACTTACTTCCTGCATTTCGAAAGAAGAAATATCCAATTTGATATATTGCTTATCAAAACGGGCAAAAAAATATGGATAGGAGGCATTTCGGCTATTTTGATTTCGGGTTTCATCCCATAAATAACCATCATAAAGTGTAAAAAGGAAGAATTTTTTATCTGGAGTTATCGTCATCGTACCCCTTTTGGCGTAAGTGCCAGAGATATTTCCCATGTATTTAGTATGGTCATAGATCAAAACATCCTCAATGTTTTCATTATCGCGGTGTTTTTTGCCCAAACGGATGATGTAGCCGTCAATTCCGTCATAGAAAACACCTTCTTCCATACTCAATGTGGGTTTTTGTTCCGCAATTTCGTAAATCATCGTTCGCCATTTCAAATAAGCGGCGGGGACGACATTGTCGGAAAACCAAAAGGAAAAACCGGCCAACAACAAAGAAATAAAAGCCAACGGTTTCATCAAACTGGTGACGGAGATGCCAGCAGATTTCAAGGCAACAATTTCATATTTTTCTCCCAAATTACCGAAGGTCATGAGAGAAGAAAGAAGTACGGCCAAAGCGAGGGCAAGTGTTACAAAAGTAGCTGATACATAGAAAAGTAGTTCAAGAATCAAATACCATTCCAAGCCTTTTCCGACCAAATCGTCTACATATTTCCAGAGGAACTGCATGTCGATGATAAGCAGTGCCAGGAAAAAAGTGAGAAGAAACGGGGATACAAACTTCTTAATCAAGTATCGATAAGCGATCTTGGATAAGGAGAGTGTAAAAAAATGGTTTCTTCTAGGTCGAGGTTTCACAGCAAAAGATTAGAAATCTCCGAGGGAAGTTTCTGGCAACTGAGCAAGGGCCCTTTCAGCCTGTTCCTGATTGGGGGGCGTTCCGTGCCATTTATGGGTACCCATCATGAAGTCGACACCCATACCCATTTCGGTTTTCATTACAACAACAACTGGGCGGCCTTGTCCCAATTTAGATTTTGCAACATGAAGAGTATCAATAACTTGCTTCATGTCATTACCATCCATTTCAAGAACAATCCATTGGAAGGCTTCCAATTTATCTTTTAAAGAGCCCAGAGGCATCACATCGTCGGTAGAACCATCAATTTGTTTTTTATTGTGGTCGATAATGGCGATGAGATTGTCGACTTTCTTTGCTCCGGCGAACATAAAAGCTTCCCAAACCTGTCCTTCTTCCAATTCACCGTCACCGGTGAGAGTGTAAACCACGTGAGGATCTTGGTTGTGTTTTTTAGCGATGGCGGCACCAATAGAGACGGAAAGTCCTTGGCCGAGCGAGCCGGAAGCGATTCTTAAACCGGGCAATTTTTCAACTGGTGTGGGGTGGCCTTGCAGGCGGGTCCTCAGTTTGCGGAAAGTAGCTAATTCTTTGATGTCAAAATAACCACGACGAGCCATAATGCTGTAAAGCATAGGAGAAATATGGCCGTTAGAAAGGAAAAACATGTCTTCTCCCCTACCCTCTTTGGTAAAATTGGAGGGATTGATGTCCATTACTTCGAAAAAGAGCGCGGTAACGACGTCTGTGCAGCCTAAGGAGCCACCTGGATGACCAGATTTAGCGTTGTAAACCATTCTGATAATGTCACGGCGTACTTGCGCTGCAATTTCTTGTAATTGTTCTACTGTTTTCATTTCAATTTTGAATAAAATTTTACAATGATTTAGAAGAAGAATTTGTGCATACTTCATCTTCCAATTGAAGTAAAAGATATGCACCAAGAGCGGCTAAAAGCTCCAAGTTTTGAAGGTAGAAAAAGTCCTTGGAAAATTCCAAATCCCCGCGAACCAAGCCGGAACTTGTGAGCATGAACTTTACAATGCTCTTGTTTTTGTCATTCACCCATCCCCAATGGTTTTTCCATAATGCCAATGGTTTGAAGGAACAGCTTGTACCTTCAACATTAAGAAAAGAGCGGCCATAAATATCAATAAAGATATTCGCAACATCTTGATTATCATTCTCTTTTCTCAAAGTGACATAAGGAGCAAAAAATCCTTGACGTTTGATGGTAAAAGAGCCGGATGGAACTTCAATACGAGCCAAGGAACCTTGCCCATGAATCAAATCAATAGTGGCAAAAATGTCATTTTCAGAAGCTATCTGATAAAATTTCTTAGTAACATCAGGCTTAATGAGCTTGATGCCAGCAGATTGACTATCGGTGATATTTTTCAGCATGATTTAGTACTGAATAGAATTAGCGATACTATTTGCAATTTGTGTCATTTCCTCCTCCGAGAGTTTACATTTCGGATTTGCGAAATTAAGATCACCCACTTTATTGATTGGAACGAGATGAATATGAGTATGAGGGACCTCAATACCGATAACCGCGATGCCGATACGCATGCACTCGACATTAGATTCAATAGCTTTTGCGACTTTTTTGGCAAAAATCATCATATCTGCGAGCATTTGGTCATCGAGGTCAAAGATATAGTCATTTTGAAGTTTGGGAACGACGAGGGTGTGACCTTTAGCGAGTGGGTTGATATCTAAAAAGGCGAAAAATTGATCATTTTCCGCAACCTTATAGCAAGGGATTTCACCTTTAATGATTTTAGTAAAAATGGTGTCCATTATCGCGCAATTTTAAGGATTTCAAATTTCAGCACACCGACAGGAGCGTTAACTTCTGCAATTTCGCCGCATTTTTTGCCCAATAAGCCCTTTGCGATGGGAGAAGTGACAGAAATCTTACCTGATTTAAAATCGGCCTCAGATTCAGGAACAAGCGTGTAAACCATCTCTTTGTTTCTTTTAAGATCCTTTACGGTCACAATGGAATAAAGAAGAACCTTGGAGACATCAAGTTTCGATTCATCCAAGATACGGGCATTGGCAATCAAGGTTTGCATATTTGCAATTTTCATTTCGAGGAGGCCTTGAGCTTCTTTGGCGGAATCATATTCAGCATTTTCAGAGAGGTCACCTTTATCGCGTGCTTCGGCAATCATCGCAGAAATTCGAGGTCTTTCGACAGATTCGAGATGGGCTAATTCTGCCTTCAAAGCGGCTAAGCTTTCGGCAGAATAATATTTAATTTCGCTCATGGTAATGTATTTTGTAAAAGAAAATAGATATTAAAAAACAACACTAAAGAGGCCAAATGGCCTCTTTAGTATAGTAAAATAAGATTATTCAAAAATTAGAGGGCTAATTTCAAACCAACGCAGTGATTTCCACCCCATTTGTTGGTAAATCTGTAGGAGTAATCCAAATAAAGTCTTGACATGGTTTTGCCAGGTTCGAGTTTGTCTTTCTTTTTAAGCGGAATACCGACTGTAGCACCAACGGCTGGACCGGTATACCAAGTAGAACAATTATCTGGATTGTACATACCAGTTTCAATATTGTAACCAGCGCGAACCATGAAAACTTGTCCGAGAGCATATTCCATGCCAACGGTGAAAATGTCGCGAGAGAATGAGTTAGCGGTAAATGAACCAGCCAAAGTTAATCTGTGAGCAGCTTGATCGCGGGTAATTCCTTCATCAATCAAATCTTCTTTGGACCAACCTTCATATTCTTTACCCCAAAAGCAGAAATCATAGGATAAACCCATAACGAGCATGGTCGGCAACTCATAAGTAGCTGAACGGCTTTCCAGAGTTTGTTCCCAATCAACATCACCGGCGACTGCGCGAACGCCGAAACCATCACCTTTGTAATGCATCGGAAGACCGATGTTTTTCAAAGTGATACCGATTTTGAAGTTTTTGAATTTACCAGTAAGGTATTGCACACCTGCATCGATAGCAAAGCCAGTAGCTTTGGCATCATCTGCACCAGTTTCGGTGACCACTTTCAATGAAACACCACCATGGATAAAGTCATTGAAACTTTTTGCATAATGCAAACAGAGGTAAGAAAGTTTGGGGGAGAAAGTACCCTGATGACCTTCAGGAAGAGCTTCAGAAGTGACTTGAATATCACCGAAACCCATAGTGAAGAAAGAAACACCGAGGACACCAAAATCTTTAACAATACCGGTTTCTTTGTTAGTAGATCGCAAGTGTTGAGCGAGAGCGAAAGAGCTAATACCAATACCTGCTCCGGAACCAACTAAGTATCTGGTGTGGGAAAAAGCCAATTCAGTTTTATTAACGAAAGCCAAACCACCGATATTTGAATACATGGCTTCAAGACCACGGATTTCAGCAACACCTGCGGTTCCCCAGCCGGTAGAACGAGCCCACGGATCAATCAACAGATGTTGTGCACCTGCTTGACCTGAACGGTCTCTGTTACCAGCATACAGATTGCCCGACATGGCACAGAACAGGCCAATCAGCGCGCAAATAATAAATGTTTTCTGTAACTTATTCATAGTTTATAATTTTTTTGCTGTTAATCAATCCGTTAGAATGCATTCAAGTCGGTAGGACGCATACCGGCGAAGAACTTCAATGTGCGCTCACCAATGCCAGGAGCATCAACATGGATAATGTAAACACCACTAGCAATCGGGATGTTAGCAGAGTTCTTCAAATCCCAATCAACAAAAGTAGAAGCATCACCCTTGGTTAATTTTCTAACAAGAATACCATTGACGGTATAGATGGAGATGGTAACTGATTTTGCACCATCTTCATAGGTCGGGAGATTTACAATCTTAGCATAAGTTTCAAGAGCAGTGCTTTCGTAGGTAGAATAGCCGTAGTACGGATTCGGTACAATGTTGATGTTATCCAAAATGCTCTGATGGGTAGTTTCTTGGTTGGACTGAATAGCAATGTTCTTGGTGGTAAAGCTGTACATAGGATAATTGTCATTTTGAGCAACTTCCGGACCATGATCAACACCAGCAGAATAACGCATATAAGGACGAGAAACTCTAATTTTGATAGTAGCATCGTTTGACAACCATTCATCTTCATGTTGGAAGGCAGGCATCGGAATGCTAGTCCACATTACGTTATTGAACAATTGCATTTTACGATTCGTGCGGTTTTTCATTTGAGAGTTATTCAAATCTCTACTTTCAGGAAGGTTAACGAAAGAATTAAATTTATTCATCAACCATTGACCTTCATCGTAAGGACCGCAGTCAAATTCGGTGTCAAAATTACGTTGGATGGAGTTGTTACGATAATAAACAGAGTTTGTATTACCGGTGCTACCCACAATATAAACGAAGTGTTTACCACCAAAGCAAGGATTGCCAAAACGATCACCATAATATTGCGGCTGATTTGCAAACATGTAATCGTATTGTGTTTGATAAATTACTTCTTCAGGATTTTCAAGAGATCTTGCATAAACATTGGTAGGATTGAAAATCATATCATTACCATTGTTTTCCGGATCTGCTGAGTTTTCAGCAAACATAATGTTCAAACGTTCACCTGTTTCAACATTGATAGCATAACCTGGGAACCAACCCATACCTTCGCCAGTACCATCAGGATTACCATTTTTGTCGACGGAAGCATGTTTACGAGGTTCGTGACAAAGGGCACCTCCTTCAGATTTTGTAGGATCATCGCAAGCCTCGAGGACAATGCAACGTGTCCATTTGTCTTTATCAGGAGTAAGAACGATATCTACAGAATAGAGGTTCGTCATAGTCTGGTTGAAACCAGGAGACCATCTCTGAGTACCCATGGTTGGGAAATGATAGTAAGACCAACCAAAATCTGTTGGATTATCGCTAGGACCACCACCAGGTTGATATTTAGGCTGCTCACCACCGTAGCCACCAACATCGGGACGCGTGAACTTAGCTTGAGGACCGCCATAATAAGGAGAACTCAATACGTAAGGAGCCCAAGTTCCGTCAATAACTTTTTCGAATTGAGCATCCGGATCTTTCCAAGCACGGAATGACCAAGAGCTTGCAGTAACATGTTCATTAGCGCTGACAACTTGGAAGAAGTCTTCAGTTTTCCATTTGAAATATTCATCTTCGACACCATCCTGTGTGCCACCAGCTTCATCCCAAGGACCAGCTTCCTGGACACCGGAACGAATCCAGTTGCTCGGGAGGTCGCCATCAGCGTCAACAACGCCGCTCAACCAAGGTTTACTTTCATCGGCATAAGTAAGTTCTGAACCGAGGAAGTCAACCTGAGAATAGCTGGAAACATTTTTATAGGTATAACCATGAGCATCAACGTATGCTTTCAAATCAGAATTGTGAATAGCAAAAGGATAATTCAAAATAGTGAGAGAAATACCATATTCGGGAATCAATTGTTCATTATTGATAGAAATGGTAGATTGAGATTCAACTTCCATGGCGAAACCATCTTCATCGATCATAACATCACCATTTTCATCAACTACTTGAAGTACCCAAGTATCTTCAGAGGTGACATCGGTATTAACGGTATCTTCATGGACAAATCTAACAATATAATCATTAGGTTGAATTTTCAAAGGATTGATAACTCTAACATTAATAGGTCCAGCATTATTCTTGTAAGTGATATTATTTACAGTACCATTACGGAGAATTTGATCACGGCATTCCTCAGTAAGATCAAGGAAGAAACCACCATTGCCCTGACCTTCGATACGAGTAATCATAGGCTGTGTACCATATTCACTATTAACGATAGAACCGCCATTTTCAGGTGTCGGGCTGTGAGGAATACCAACATAAGGATTACCACTATTGGTTTGATCACCAATGTTTCTACGACCAGCCAAGAAAGTTACTTTCTGACCGAGCAGACCATTATCAGAACCTGTTTCAATAGAGAAGGGCCAGTAATTATTATAACCATAAGCAAGAACAAAGAAGTAATATTTCTTATGATTAATCAATTGAGGAGAAGTGGTTGCAAATTTATCTTCAGTCACAACGAATGAGTGTCGAATACCGAGGTTTTCACCATCGACCATCAACTGAGGAGCAGAAGTACCAATTGCATCATTATATTTCCAATTGACCAATTGTGAAGCTTCATTCTGAATATCGCACTGAGCAATTAATCTAACCTTATTCAAGTCACCAATATCAGTAACACTAACGTCAGGACCTGAACACTGATAAATCATGTAACCTTCAAAACGATATTTATTATCGAGTTCCATTGTATCGAAAGTAGAAATATCGTGTGATTGAAGAACGAAAGTATCAATACCTTCGATAGTACACCAAATAGTATCCAATTCGGCAGAAATGGATTCATGAATCATTTCAGTAGGAATAGAAGGATCTGTTTCTTCATAGCCTTCGTTATAGTTGTTACTGGTTTCAAGGTTGGTAAGGTAAAGGATAAGCTGATTTTCCATTTCTTCAATAGTGACAGTAGGAGCATCGGGGCCATCAAGAACTTTGAAACAGTTTTCAAAGAGTGATTGACACTTATCATCAGCAACTTTAAGAGCGTCAACAGAAGCTTGAGCACCACCACTTGCAGCACGTGCCCACGGAATACCTACGGTAATGTAGTTAACAGCACCAGCTTTCAAAGTGAAAGGTCCAGCAGATTGCATGAAACGACGGTCAGCGGGGGCATTACCAGCGGCAACTTCGGTCCAACCATCAGCACCATATTGGCTGATTTGCGGATCAACACCCATAGTACCCCAATTACACGGGTCAGAAAGACCTGGGAACATAAAGTCGCAATCAGGACCGGTAGCACCGTTTTGCGGGTGAGCATTGTGACCATATTTCATTTTCAAATTGTCTTTCCAAAGACCACGTAACATGTTATAGTATTCGAAAGCGACATCAGGGTCACCAACAACGGAGTTGTCGTTATTGTGATAAACAAAACGACGCATACCGAAACGTTCATTATCAACGATACCATCACCGAAGTTAACACCATTGATAGCTTCAGCACGAATCAAGATCATTGAATCAGAAACTGTGGTCGGATTTTCAGAATCGGGGTCAACAACCCAAGAGAATGAACCGAGTTGTCCGTTATTTGTAACAATGTCACAGCTACCCAACATAGAAGGACCGTATTCGGCTTTACCGTTGAATGAGGGGTTATCGTAACCATCAGGATCCAAATAAGGACCTTGGAAGAAGTCTACACCGACCGCGGGCGGCTGAGCACCGTAATGCTGTGCCAAGCCTTGACCATCGATGTTACGTCCATTGTAGCAGTAACCCAAACCACGAGCAACATCACAACCTACATAGTCATCATCAGCCCAACCCAAGTCAGGGTCAACCCACTGAGAGAAGAAGGTATTGGTCAAGTCGAAGGTTGAACGGTTAATGATTTCATAGGAATAGAACGTCATGTTGTTCAATTCATCATTGGTTGAGAAACCGAATGCCTGTGCACGGATTTCAAGACCAATAGCTTCACCTTGTGATTCGGTGTGTGGACCACCTTTATCATTGAAAATCCAGAAGAGGGTAGCATCACCTTTCAGAACGTGGTCAGCATAAACCATACCTTTGGAGATGCCCATTCTTTCTTCGGGAGTTTTAGGAAGTTGGTCCGCGGCGGCCAAAGCACGGTTAGCTTCAGTCCAGGGGCAAAGTTCATTATCCAAATCGTAGTAAGGATAATCACCATTTTCCGGGTTGTAGTCACCATCACCATCGGCATCGAAGAAGGGAGCGAGGTAATAAGACTGACCGGCGGAGAGGTCATAGGGGTGGGCAGGCCATTCACGAATGCTGTTAGGCATTACATAGTCAGAATTCTGCCAATTAGCTTTGTGAGCTTCAACTTCAGCGCGGGTGATTTTGAAATGCTTATCATAAGCTGCGCAAGTTTCCTGGGTAACAGAAGCACCGTTGAGGGTCAGAGGACCCGTCCAGAAGTCATCACCTCTTTGGCGGAAACGAACGGCGGCCAATTTCAGCTGGTCATTAACGTCCTTACCTCCGATCCAGAGAGCTGCGGCGAACATAGAGGTTTTGCCAGAACCATAAGGAACCTCATACTGTGCGATTTCTTCGAACCACATAGTACCATTTGTTTCGAGGTAAGCTCTAACATTATTAACCGTCAACTCATTAGAGTTAGTTGCGGGCAAACAGGTAGAGGCTGCGCGGGTTTGTGCACCTTTAGTGACGGCGACAGCACCTCTATACTTTTCAGCATGGAGAGTCCCAGTGGCAAGCAACAATACTGCTAAAAATAAAATCTTAAATGTATTTTTCATATTTCTAGATATTTTTTGCTACGGTTAATTAAAATGAGAAGTTAACACCCAAACGTACACGAGTAGGCATTGTATAGTTATACGGGTCTGCCACTCTCATTCTATAGTAATCACAATAAGAAGCTACGTCAACCTGAGAGTTGATGAGTTGTTGGTATTCGCTAGCTGCGAGGTAACCATCATCATCAGCATTTCCAGTATAATCATAAACGTAGATGACATTTTTGAAATTGAAGAGGTTCATCACATCAAGATAAACATTGAGGAATGCTTTCTTAGTGGGTTTGCCTTCTTCATCTTTCTTCAAATTAAGAACGAAGGTTTTATCAATACGGATATCACACTGATAAATCCAAGGCATATTAGAACCGTTGATGGTACCGGTGAGCTGACGTTTACCAGCACCTACGATATTAGAGTAAGGTTTGCTTGAACGGCTGTAGGGGAGACCTGAACCAGCTGAGAAGTTAATGTTAACACCAAAGTTTTGTAACCATTTGATTTCTTTAGATTTTCCATCTTTGGTGGCTTTGGTGGTAGTCGGACCATTATAGTCGGTACCGTAACCAAATCTGTAGTCCAAGTTAGCGCTCAATTTGTGACGTTGGTCAAAGCTGAGGTTGGTCAAAGTTCTCAAGTTCGGCTGACCGGACTGGATAATAGCGGCACTTGAAGTAGCGTCTGAACCGGTACCTTTAGCGAACTGAAGAGTGTAGCTTGCGCGAAGGGTGACGTTTTTGGTATTACGGAGGTCATAACCGATGGTGAAACCTTGAACAGTACCGAAGTCGATGTTGTCATAAGAGTAATAAAGTGACGGATATGCACCGGTATAACGATAACATTGTACTTGATCACGTTTTTCTGAATAGTAAGCGGAGAGGCTGATAGCTGAATTTTCACCAATAGCTTGACGGAAACCGATTTCGTAGTCAATACTCTTAGAAGGTTTCAAATTAGGATTATTGATGATGTTGCCTTGTTGTGAACCCAATTTTTCAATCCAGAGATAGCTAATAGGATCGAGACGGAGGTCAGTAGGACGGACAGTAATAATGTTATAGTGAGCATAGAAGAGTGACTTACTTGAAACGTTGAATGAGAATGAGAGACGAGGCATGATAGACCATTGGGGTTCGTATTTTGAGAATGCTGAACCTTCAACTTTAGAAACTGCTGTGGGATCAAGTTCATTTTTCAAGATCGGTCCGCCGGTAGCACCAAGAACGGTGGAGGGGTCGGTAACGACTGCACCGTTGGCATCATACCAATTGTGACCATGACGATAAGCTACGATATTAGCATTGTCCGGATCCAAAGTTTTATCCAATTGATTAACATAGACAACCCAATCATCTTGAGCATTGGAAGCCACATCATAAACATCGCGGACTTCTTTCACGGTATATGCTTCTCTGAAGAGGTAGGGGTCATTCAATACATATTGGTTAGCGTCGAAACGGTCAACACGCAAACCGATATTGAACATCATAGTATTGATAGAGAATTTATCCTGGATGTACATTGCCATGTAAATGGGTTCGTAAGCACCAATGTTGTAGAGTTTGTCACCGAATTTATCAGTTTTATTGAAGAAGTCATTGATATCGGTTTTCTTGTTATATTTCTTGGTTCCGGTGTAATCATAACCATAATATGAAATATAGTTAGAACCGCCGTTGAACAATTCTTCGGGAGAGAACATGCTCAATGAGAACTGATCGGGAGACATATTATCAATATCGATCCAATCGGTACCATCGGGGTTCAAACCGAGGGATTTACGAAGATTTCTATCGAAAGTGGTTTGGGCTTCTTGGTCGAACAATCTGTCGAACATAACAGAATCTTCGCTAATGAGGTATGGATTATCAACATCCAACTGAGAGATATGATAGTTGGCGCTGCTTCTCATCAAAGTCCAAAGGCTGTAGGGGGCAGCACTGAAAGAGCGGCTGGCACGTTTTTCGAAGATGTAACCGAGTTTCAAATCATGGTTTTTAATGGTAATTGACAAACTTGCGTTAGCACCGATCTGAGATTCTTCTGATTTGCTGTAACCGGAGCTAACGGTACCAGGCATGCTATACATTCCGTAGATGCCGTCGGGGGAACCACCATTCAAAAGAGCACCAAATTGTTGGTAGAGGGTTTTGTCATAAGGGATGACACCGTAATAATCATAAATTGTTTGAGGATCATAATTTTCGGTAAACAAAGTTACATAATTGACGAGGTCGGGATTAGAAATGAGGGATTGGTCATTGCTTCCGAAAGGAGTAGCGCTAAAATCAACGATGGAGTCATAAATATTGTCAAGGATATTCATGTCATAGTAGGTAATGCCATCGATAGTGATAGAATCGCGTTTGAAGTGTTGAGCTTTGGTGGTTTTGTAGTAACCGATGTGACCGTAGTCGAAGAGGTTGTCTTTATGACGTGAGTCGCGGGTCCAGGTGCTATAATGAGTATAGTTTACATTAATATTATACATTATATTTTTAATAGCACTCGAATCGGTATTTTTGAGGTTGATACGATGTTGCAATCTTGCATTAACACGCCAGGTGCTAACTTGAGATTCGCCATTGTTCTGAGCATTGAAAAGAGCGGAAGTGGTTCCCCAGTTTTTGCCTCTGGTGAATTCGTACATACCGCCGAATGAGAGGTTGACATTATTATTCTTTCCGAGGAGGAAGTCGAGTTTAGCTTGGATAAGGTAATTGATGCTACCTGCATTATCTCTAACGCGTTGTTTGTGGAAGTTTTCGGAGGTGAGGTATTCAGCATTTGAGTAATGTGCACCGAACTCAGTTGAGCTATAGCGGAAAGGATTTTTGATGAGGTAGTCAATAACGTCATCGTTTGCTCTCCAAGTACCGCCACGAGCGGGAGAACCGTCTTTATCGTAGTTAAAGTCACCGGTGAGGAGGAAGCCGACGCGGGCAGGCTGACCTAATTTCGGTTTTACGAGCGGACCGGTCAAGTTGACAGAAGCGAGGAAATTGTTGTAACCTTCGAGTGAGCCCATCAATTCGACACCGCCGTGGTAAGATTTAGAGATACCTTTCGTAGTAATAATGGTGAAAGAGTTACCGTCGCCATATTCAGCGGGCACACCACCTTGGATAAGTTCGACCTGTTCGATGGAGGCCATGGATACGCCGCCGCTACCGCGGACCACCACACCGTCAATCATGGTTTTCTGACCATCGGCACGGTTACCACGAACTGCCGTCATTTTACCATCGATAGAGGTAACACCAGCAGAAGTAGCGATTGCGCTTGTCACATCGTGACCCGGTTGCTTACGAGCGGCATCACCATCAATGATGGATGATGTTTTTGTTTGGTCGACATCAATCAAGGGACGTTCAAATACGATAGTGACATCGATATCAAGGTCAGTAGAACCGCATTGAATTGTGACGTCATGGATTAATGTTCCTCCGGAAAATCTAAGTCCAGAGATTGTTTGTTTTTTTGCACAGGCGGTAAGTTCTGCGTCGATGATCAAATCATAGGTACCAGCACTTACACCATGCAATTGATACTGACCATTGGGGTCAGTCGTGCAATAGTTGACATCATTGCCTTCCTTTTGCAAGTAAACGTAAGCAAAGGCGATGGGTGTGCCCGTTTGGTCTGTCACGGCACCTTTGATGGTACCTTGAGCGACTGCAAAACTGCTAAAAAGGACGACTGCAACGAACGTCAAGAGTAACTTTTTAACCATACTGAATTAATTTATATTAAACATTACTTTCACTCTAAAATTAAGCCCGCTAATTTACAAAAAATCAGCAAATTGAAACTTAAATATTCTTAATTTTTTTTTGTTTTTTAAACGATTTTATAACTATTTAAAAATCAGGTCTTTTCAATATCTCTGAATAAATTATCCCTTTTTTTATTTCTTCCATATTGAATTGTAAATCAATATTTTTAGTTTGCTCATTATCAACGCTTTGAATATTTTTTTCAACTGTTGTACTTTGAGAAACATTTTCTTCTTTCAAATTTTCAAAATCCTCATCAGAAATGTTTTCATAAGAAAAATCCTCTTCATTTTTCGGACATTTTTGTTGATTTTTACGCAAATGCTGAAAATCCTCATCCTCCGAAATGCTGTTGAAAACGGCCTCCGATGGCCTTTGCTGTTGCGGTGGCGGAGAGGTCTTTTTTTTCTTATTGCTGCGAAAGATGATGATTAGAAAGAGGACTAAGCCCAACCAAAAAATGCCGATATCCATTTTATCAAGGAATAAAATACGGCTGCAAAAGTACAATATTTTTTCCGAAGATTTGAGAGGAATAATTTTTGAAAAGTGCGTATCTTTGCGCCCTTAAAAAACCTAAGGAAAAATGGCGAAACAGACTGAGACACCGTTGATGAAGCAATACAACCAATTCAAGTCGCAATATCCGGATGCGATATTATTATTCAGGGTTGGGGACTTTTACGAAACTTTTGGAGAAGATGCCATCAAGGCCTCACAAATATTGGGGATAGTATTGACGAAGCGATCGAATGGTGCCGCGGCGGATATGGATTTGGCTGGTTTCCCGCACCACGCCATCGACACGTACCTGCCGAAGTTGGTCAGAGCGGGTTATCGAGTTGCCATTTGCGAGCAGTTAGAAGATCCGAAGATGACTAAAACGCTGGTAAAGCGAGGAATTACGGAATTGGTAACTCCGGGCATTGCCACCAGTGATAAGATTTTGGAGCAAAAGGAGAACAACTTTCTGGGAGCCATTCATTATGGGGAGAAGGAGAGCGGCATCGCCTTCGTAGATGCTTCCACCGGGGAGTTTTATCTGGCGGAAGGCAATCACGAATACATTGACAAACTGTTGCAGAATTTCAAGCCGGCAGAAATGGCGATACAAAAAGGGAAGGTGAATGATTTCCGCGAGCATTTTGGAGAGAAGATTTTGCTTACAACCTTTGATGACTGGGTTTTTACAACAGATTATGCTGTGCCGTTGCTGACCAAACATTTTCAAACCAACTCGCTCAAGGGTTTCGGTATTGACAATTTGACACACGGCATCATTGCAGCGGGTGTCGCGCTGCATTATTTAAGCGAAACACAAAATCACAAAGTACAACATATCAACAAGTTGAATCGTATTGAGGAAGAATTATACGTGTGGTTGGACCGATTTACGATTCGCAATTTAGAGCTGATACACTCACCCAATGAGAATGCGGTGACTTTGTTGCAGATACTGGACCAGACGCTGACTCCGATGGGCGGGCGACTTTTGAAAAAATGGATCTTAATGCCATTAAAAGAGAAAATGCTGATAGAAGAAAGACTTTGTGCTGTTCAGTATTTTATTGATAATGAAAGCTTTAAAAACGAAGTTGAGGATAGTATTCGCAGTGTTGGAGATGTAGAGCGTATTTGTTCTAAAATTGCGACGGGCAAAATCAATCCGCGCGAATTGCTACAGCTTGCGCGGGCATTGCGAGCGATTGAAAAGTTGCAGGCGCAATGCCAGATTCAGAAACAACCCGCATTTCAGAAGATGGCTGAACAGTTGAATGCTTGTCAAACCATTTGTCAACGTATTGAAACAGAGATTAATGAGGATGCTCCGGTAGCTTTGAACAAGGGACGTGTTTTCAATCGCGGAGTAGATGCCGAGTTAGATGAACTGACGGCATTGGCGACCAACAGCAAGAATATTTTGGCGGAAATTCAGCAGAGGGAGTCGGCGAACACAGGGATTCCTTCTTTGAAAATAGGTTTCAACAATGTGTTCGGATATTACATTGAAGTTACGAATGCGCATAAGAGCAAAGTCCCAGCAGAATGGATTCGCAAACAAACACTTACGAATGGTGAACGCTACATCACCGAGGAGCTGAAGGAGTTAGAGAGCAAGATTTTGGGTGCTGAAGACCGCATTTTGAACATTGAATCGCGATTATTCAACGAGTTGGTATTGTCGTTGATGGATTATATTCCTATGATTCAGTTGGATGCGCGAATAGTTGCGCGCATTGACGTTTTAGGTTGCTTTGCCAATACCTCCATGGCCAACCGGTACACACGGCCGGAAATCTACGATGGCGATGTTATTGACATCAAGGGTGGGCGGCATCCAGTAATTGAGACGCAACTTCCTCCGGGTGAACCGTATATCGCCAACGACGTGTACCTTGATAACGAACAACAGCAAATCATCATCATCACAGGTCCGAACATGTCGGGTAAGTCGGCATTGCTGCGCCAAACGGCCTTGATTGTGTTGATGGCGCAGATGGGCTGTTATGTTCCGGCGGCCAGCGCAAAAATCGGCATTATCGACAAGATATTCACGAGAGTGGGGGCCTCTGACAACATTTCAACGGGAGAATCCACTTTTATGGTTGAAATGAATGAAACAGCCAGCATTTTGAACAATGTGTCTGACAGGAGCTTGGTTTTGTTGGACGAAATCGGCCGTGGCACAAGTACTTACGATGGTGTTTCAATTGCGTGGAGCATTGCGGAATATTTGCACGAGCACCCGCTTTACCGGGCAAAGGTGCTTTTTGCCACACACTACCATGAGTTAAACGATATGGCTTCCCAATTTCCACGCATTAAAAACTACCATGTGACGGTCAAGGAAATTAACAATAAAATATTGTTTTTAAGGAAGTTAGAAGAAGGAGGGAGCGAACACAGCTTTGGTATCCACGTGGCACGAATGGCTGGAATGCCAAAGAGTGTGCTGAAGCGCGCGGAGGAAGTTTTAGCCCAATTGGAGGACAGCCACGACAACAAAGTGGAAAAACACATTGAAAAGAAAGCCGACCCAGGTTATCAATTGAGTTTCATTGCATTAGATGACCCGCTGCTGTTGGATGTAAAGGAACAAATTGTTGATTTGGACATCAATTCGCTTACACCGGTGGAGGCCTTGATGAAATTGAACGACATCAAGAATTTACTGGTGAAGAAGAAGAAGAGATAGTAAAAACGGTTAAACGTGAAAACGGTTAACTTTTGGGAAGGGCGAGTTATTTTAAAGAAAAAACTGTTGGACCATTGGCGCGAAGAAGTTCTTGAACGGGCTGATTTTGCATAATGCTCCCCCCTATCTCATTCCAATCCAACTGATTAGGGGTGTTAAACCAATCATTTACATTCATCACCAAAGATATTTCCCTCACTTCGTTCTCAACCATAACAAATTCACTCATCGGAAGCGTAACTGAAAAATGGTTGTGAACAAAGGCAGCGACTTGTCCATTTTCATAAATTTGTCCTATTCCTGTATGCAGATTAAATGGTTGTAATATATTATTGGTATTCAACCACTTACCATTAATCTGCATATAATGATACCCACCTCCCAGCAATTCAGGCCAAGCCATATTATTTTCAGGAGGATTAACAAAATATCCCGTCACATTTTGCTCCGGAGGCAACCCGAAAATAAAAGAAACACTGTCGTAGTTTCCAATATTTAATTCATTATCAATCAGCCAATTATATGTATTTGGAAGATTAGAATCAAAGTAATGAATGCCCTCATCCTTTTGTATAGAATGCCATTGGCCTTCTTTGGCATGAAAACGGACACCTGAGATGAAGAATTTGACTTCATCGACCTGATATTTATTCCCTGCAAGATTCTCATAATCAACAGAATGATAAGAAATATCCGTTCCATCAACTTCAATTTTGAAATTGAAAGAAAGGGTAGACTTTGATTCAGGTTTGGGTTTGCAACCCAACAAAAGTGCAAAGAGACAGAGGATAATAACTATTTTACCACTCATCTTCCTTTTCTTGAACGGGTTGCATACCATCCACCAAAGAAGAGAGGAGTGCCTGGATTTGTTCATCCACCTCTTGGAGGTTCAAATAACATTCGGGATCCCATTTGGTATCTTCGGGATTGAGCCATTTTTCAATGGGGCAGGCCGCTGTGGCTTTTTCATTGAAATCGGTAATGGTATAACGGTAACGACCTTCTCTACACTGCAAGGTAAAGTTGTAATAGACAACATTTTTTGTAATTTTACTGCCATCTTTGAGATGAGAATAGATGCGAACGGAGCCACGCATTTTAATGACAAAATTTTTATCATCTTGTTCCTTAATCACTTCAGAAGGATTATGGTAGAAGGATTTAGCCCAATTCAAAGCACGGGCATACAACTCTTTTGCAGTACCATTTTCCTGGATAACTTCTTTGTAAGTGATGAGCTGTGTTTCGTCATCAATCGGCATGTCCGGTGCAACCGGAGCCGTTGTGTTTTTCTTTTGTGCAAATCCGAGCATGGCAACGGAGATGAACAGGACAAAAAGGGATAAACGTTTCATGGTGAAATGGGTTAAAGGGTTAAAGGGTTAAAGGGTTAAAGGGTTAAAGGGTTAAACGGGAAATTACCAATAGAGGAGGGCGAATTTGACGCCGACGAAATGATAGAAGAGGTTTTTGGTTCTGTTGGTTGTAACGGAGGAATAGTCGAAATCAGAATTATGTTCATCTACAGAGTATTGGATGGTGGAATACTGTGTTTTGTAATCGGCTGCGATAACGAGAAAAATCTGTTCTTTGATGCGGATTTTGGCACCGAGTCCGGTATTAATGTACCATCCGGGCTTTGCGCCATAAATAACCTTGGTCATTTTTTCAGGCTTGGAGGTAACATACCACTTGAAAGAATAGCCACCATTGAGATACCAATGGGGAGAAACGATGTTGTCCATAAAATCAACGCTCATGTGGAGAGCAACGGGGATAAAGGCTGTTTTTTTCCAGACGTTAAGTCCCAAATCGACACCAAGGGTAAAATACGGGTTGAATTGGTAAGCGATTACCTGATCAACGCAGAAGTTAGGTAATTTGTTAGCCAGGTGGCGACCACCGAAATTCAACTGTCCCACGCCGGCATTAAATGCTATGCCCGTTTGATAAGTGAAATGGGAGCGATAATGTTTGGTGTGCATCATATTTTGCCCAACTGCTCCAGAAGAAGCAAGAAGGACAAGAAGAAGCCATAAAATCAATGATTTATTTTTCATAATTTACTAATCTATAAGTTCTTGTGCGGCTTTAAGTGTAGTATCGCTACACTTTTCCCCACTCATCATTTTAGCGATTTCGATGATCCGATCTTCTTTTGAAAGTTTGCGTATGCGAGAATGGCTTTTCCCATTCTCAACTTCCTTAAATACTTGATAGTGAGAGGTTCCCTTAGCGGCAATTTGAGGTAAGTGAGTAATAACGAGCAGTTGATGTTTTTGAGACATTTGGGACATGAGCGTGGCGACTTTACCGGCCATTTCGCCTGAGATGCCGACATCAATTTCATCGAAGACAACAGTGGGAAGAACTGAACGCTCTGATAACGTGGATTTTACAGCCAACATGAGTCGGGAAATTTCGCCTCCGGATGCCACTTTTTCCAGTTCGGCGAGGGGGACTCCTTTGTTAGCGGAAAAGAGAAACTGTACGTTGTCTATACCAAATTTTTGCAGAGTTGTTGTTTCTTCCAACTTAATAACAAACTGAGCATCAGGCATTCCGAGAGCAATCACTTTTTCCAGAATTTGTTTTTGTAAAGGCAGAAGCACTTTTTCACGAGCTTGATGGAGTTGTTTTGCCTGAAGAACAAGATTCTTTTTAATTTCGTCTAATTTCTGTTGAAGGATATTGAGTTGCTGTTCATCGCTGGAAAAAAGTGCAAGTTCCTGATTGATAGTGTTTTTCTTTTCAATCAATTGGGGAAGGGAGGAGACGTGATGCTTTTGTTCAAGTGCATAAATGAGGTCGAGGCGTTGGCGCATAGCTTCCAACTCCTCTGGATTGTAATCGATACGGTCGTTAAGTGCGGAAATTTCATCCGCAATATCTTTCAAATCGATGAAATTCGACTCAATTCTGTTATTAAGTTCCTCAATATCTGAACGATAAGGTGCTATCTGAGCACTTAATGATTTCGATTCCCGCAGTGAGTTGAGGGCGGACTCGTCAGCATCGGAAATAAGATGCAGAATTTGGAATAAATTGGCTTTGATTGTTTCAGTATGTGACAGAAAATCAATACTTTGCTCCAATTCTTCCTGCTCATTTTCCCTCAAATTGGCCTGTTCCAATTCTTGAAAAACGAATTGGAGAAAATCTTGTTTTTCAAGACGCGCTTGATTTTCAGCGGTGAGCGTGTCAAATTGTTTTTGCGTTTGTTTCAGTTCTTCGAGAAGTAGTTGATAGTCAGAAACTTTATTTTTAATTCCAGCGAAAAGATCAACGACATCCGTTCGAAAATCTGCGTTTTGGAAAAGGAGATTTTGATGTTGGGAATGGATGTCAATCATCAAGGAGGCGAACTCCTTGAGAGTGGGCAGATTGACAGGAGTATCGTTAATAAAAGCGCGACTTTTACCGTTAGGCAGAATTTCTCTCCTTACGATTGTAGTATCTTGATAATCAAGGTCATAAACTTCAAAAAAACGCTTCACATCCAAATCTTCCAAAACAAAAGAAGCCTCCACCACACATTTTTTTGACTTATCGAAGAGGGCGGAAGAGTCAGCGCGATTACCCAAGATCAAGGAGAGAGCGCCCATAATGATAGACTTTCCAGCGCCTGTTTCACCGGTGATAACGGTCATTCCGTTATCGAGCTGGATTTGCAGGGAGGAAATCAGCGCATAATCTTGGATGTATAACGAGCTCAGCATAAACTAATTAGCTTGATTGATAGCGTTATATTTGGCTGAATTAGCAGGATCAATTTGTTTCATCAAACGAATAACCTCCGTCTTTTCCACCGGGGTCGATTCTTTGAAAATATTTACAATCTCGTCGGCCTTGGCTTGAACGACGATTTGAACGATGTAAATGTTTGATTTTTGAGAATTTACCTTTTGTAAATCGCGAATGGCATCCAAGATTGAAGCGCGGCCGACGTCCACGGATTCAGACATCATATCCAACCCCAAGCGGTGATATTTATAGAAGAAATCGTGAATTTTGCTGTAGGAAGGATTCGTAAGATTTTCGATGATCCAGTAACGATTACGCTGTCCGGTTTCGTATGATTTCCAACCAGGTTCGGTGGCGTTTTGACAAGCATTAACGACGCCCTGGGCGAGCGTGTAATATGGTGCGCCACCATTGGAAGAAAACGTGTCGAAGTCAATGGCGAGGAAAAGGTTGAGGTAAAACGCTATCAGTGAGGTCAATTGCGACAAGTTGCTATTTTCGGCATATTCGAGCGGAGCGCCTTCTTCGTAAGTAAATTTCACACTTTTATCTTGAAAATTGAGGACGGGCGACTTATAGCTTGTGTTATAAATGGGGCGTTGCAATTGGATGGTCATCGTGCAGGTATAGGTATCACCTGCGGCCTCGTTGATATTGATCATGATAGCGCACTCAATTCTCTCGTTGGTTTTGAGATTATACTGGCACCATTTCCTATCATTCACAAACTTATAGAGTTCTTGTTGTAAAGTATTGAATTTGTTTCTATTAGATCCAGCAACTTGAGAGGAATTAACAGAAAGTTGGCACTGAAAATCCTGCGCAGAAAGCGAGAAAACCAGGGCTAATAACAGAAGAAATGCGCCAATTTTTTTCATACAATGAATCGAAATAAGCAATCAATTTATTTTTTAACTTTCATAAAATCAACGAGATACGATACAATATCCGTAGCGACTTCCTTTTTATCTTTTAATTCTCCAGTAGTAATATTCCCCAATTTGTCGATAATAGTTACGAGATTAGTGGAACATTGAAAACCGGCTCCATCATTTCTAAGAGAATTTAGAACGATAAAGTCGGCATTTTTATTTTTAAGTTTTATTTTAGCGTTTTCGAGTTCGTTTTCAGTTTCAAGGGCAAATCCTACAAGATATTGATTATCAGACTTTTGTTTACCAAGTGTAGCCAAAATGTCGACTGTTTTTTTCAGTGGAAGGGTAAGGGAGGCGTCTGACTTTTTGATTTTCTCAGGGGCAACAGTTTCCGGAGTATAATCTGCAACAGCGGCAGACATGATAGCGATTTGTGCGGAGGGGAATACGTGGAGACAGGCGCGGAGCATTTGCTCGGCGGTTTTAACATCAACTCGTTGTATATTAGGATGATAGGTCGTCAAATAGGTAGGACCAGCGATGAGAGTGACTTGAGCTCCTCTTCGAGCAAGTTCTTCGGCGATGGAGAAGCCCATAAGCCCAGAAGAATAGTTGCCGATGAAACGCACGGGGTCGATAGGTTCGTAAGTTGGTCCAGCGGTGACCAAGGCTGAAAATCCCTGTAAATCTTGAGATTTAAGCAGTTGGTTTACAACTGTTTGAGAAATTTCTTCTGGTTCCTGCATCCGGCCGTCTCCCGTGGTGCCGCAAGCCAAATATCCAGCAGACGGTGCTAAAATATGGCATCCTCTTTGTTGAAGGAGCTTGATATTCTGTTGGAGAGCGGGGTTATGGAGCATATTTTTGTTCATGGCGGGAGCAATGAACACTGGCTTGTTACAAGCGAGGAAGAGTGTGGAAAGAGCATCATCGGCGATGCCATGGGCGAACTTTCCGATGACATTGGCTGTAGCGGGCGCAACGAGCAGGGCATCGGCCCAATCTGCCAAAGCAACGTGCTCTACTTCAACATTTTCGAGCCGTTGAAAGGGATCCACATAGACAGGATTTTGCGAGAGGGTTTGCAACGAAAGCGGGGTAACGAATTGCAAGGCATTCGGGGTAGCGACAACGCGGACCTCGGCATTCAATTTTTGCAATAAACGAATGAGAGATAGCGACTTATAGGCCGCTATCCCTCCTGAAATTCCTAATACTATGTGCAATGGGGAATTATGCATTTTCCCCTTCCTCATTGTTAAGTTTGTAATGAATTTTGTGGTCTTCGAATTCTTTGATGGCCATCAAAGTCGGTTTGGGAAGGCGTTCATACGTTTTTGCCAAATCAATTTGGTCGCGGTTTTCATAGACTTCATCAAGCGAATCCTGTGCCGGTGCAAATTCCTGCATTTCCTTTTGCATTTCATCTTTGATTTCCAAAGAAATCTGGTCGGCTCTTTTCGACATAATCACTACAGTTTCGTAGATGTTGTCGGTTTCTTTGTCAAATTCGCGGATATTACGGGTAATTGCCATGGTTTCCGCATTACTTTTTTTGAAATCAGTCTTCATTCTTTATCTTCTTTTTGGATTTTTTAATTTCTTTCTTTTCAATTTTATTTTTGGCATCGGCAGCATACTTTTCAACTTCGTGAATGAGGGGAGAAGTCGGATAATTAATTCTCAAATTTTGGTATGCTTCAATACATTCATTAAAACGTTCAACTTTCTTACTTTCAACACTTTTCTGCGCATATTCATAATTGTTTTTCACCAAAATCGCATAGGCGTCATCGGCGAAAGAGGAGGAGGAATATTCTTTGAAAAAGTTTTTGGCAATGATTTGAGCCGCTTTATAGTTTTCGGTGTTATAGTAAAGTTTCAAAATCTCGAATTGCTTTTGTGCCAATTTGTTACGCATTTTATCCAGCAATTGGTTACATTCTTCCATGTGAGAGCTGTGAGGGTATTGGCGAATGAAATCTTGAATTTCCTCAATGACATAATAGGTGTCGGTTTGGTCAAGGCTATATTCTGGTGAGCAGTGGGAGAGGGAGAGAATAGCCTTATAATGAGCATCTTCGGCACGCGGATTGGTAGAATATTTACCGGCATACTCTTTGAAATGGAAGGCGGCCATTTCATAATCGCGGTTTTGGTAATAGCAGTCGGCAAAAAGGAAGAGGATGCTATCGGCACGAGGTGTTCCCAGGGAGAGGGGATAGAGTTCTTCAAAGAGGCGGGCGGCAGTGATAAACATTTGGCGATTATAGAAATCGCAAGCTTTTTGGTAGTTTTCCTCGTAGGTTTCGAAGGTGATTTTTTTGTTGTTTTTACGGGAAGACGATTTTGAGCGGGGTTTTTTCTTTGTGGGGGAGGGGAGAAGGTCAGATTGGGCGGGGGAAGACGTAACTTTCACAAATTCAGCACGATGTGTAGAAGTGCGAAAAGGGAAAATTTCGTTGGAAAATGCCGCCACATCGCCTGGCATCGCAACGAATAACACACTGAAAATCAGTGCAATACAAAATTGTACTTTATATTTTTCCATCTTGCAAATATAAACATTTTTTCAAAACTTTTTTTGGACTGAAAAATAACCGTCCCGCCGTAGAGAATGACAGGGAATATGATATGTTTTACAGGAATCAATCCAACGGTTTTCTGTGTATCGCGAATTGGATCCGTCGATGATAATTTGCTTACAATCAAATGTTTTGAGTAATTTATTCATTGGAATTTTGGGATTATTGCTAAGGCAAAGCACGTCAATTTTCATAGGGTGGGGAGCTGGGTAGAGATATTCATGAGCGGAGAGTAGAAAAATCATTTGGTTGTCTAAAAGAATAAAGGGGCCGATTTTGGCAATATTGTCTTGGGAAATGAAGATGGAGTCTATACTAAAGCATTGATTTTCAATACGATTCATTCGTGCATGATTTTTGATGTTAAAATCGTAGCAGTAAGGATTGCGGAGGGCGGCTGAGTCTTCGAGAATAATGCCACTACCACCATCGTTCAGTCCTATGACACTCATTTTATCCACAGCATAAAAAGTGACTTCGTGGTGATATGAGGTTTGGATTTTGCTATAGCAAAACGAGGAGGAAAGTAGCAGTAAAGAGCTAAGATTTAAGTATTTATATAATTTTTTCTTTTTTATGATAAAAAGGAAGAAGAAAATGATAATGCCATAAAATAGCAGCATCTGAAGAAAATTAACACAAATATTTTGGGTTACGGAACCGGGCAAGGCATCTATGCCTGAGACGATGCCATTGAGGATTTTAATTTCGTAAGAGAGAAGCCAACCGATGCCATTTGAGAGAAGAGGGGCCCAGGAAACAGACAGGAGGACAACGCCGGTAACGACCACGACGAAAGAGAGCGAGATGACCGATAAGTTGGAGAGTAAGAAGTAGTTAGGGAATTGACCGAAGTAGTATACAGAGAGGGGAAAGGTGGAGAGTTGGGCGGAGATAGAGACAGCGGCGAGTTCCCAGAAATACTTAGCGAGCTTAGTTTTGGGATGTAGGAGGTTGGAGATTTTGGGTTGAAAGATCACAATGCCGAAGACAGCGAGGTAGCTCATTTGGAAACCGATTTCGAATAGTAGTAATGGACTGATTAACAGTAAGATAAACATTGAAGCGAAGAGGCTGTGAAAGACGTTGACATTACGCGAGAGCGACTGTCCCAAGAGGACAAAGGTGAACATGGTGGCTGCGCGTTTAACGGAGGGGGCGAGGCCGGTGATATTGGCATAAAACCAAATGGAGACAAAGAGGAGAAGAGCTTTGAGAAACCTAAGTTTGGGCAGATGGTCGAGTGGCGAGAGTAAGAAGTTGATAATCATGAAGATAATACCGACATGCATACCTGAAACGCAAAGGATATGGCTAACACCTGCGGAGGCGTATCGAGCTTTCAGTTCAGGTTCCATGGATTCATTATTGCCAAGGAGGACGGCGGTAATGACGGCGTACTCCTCTCCATTTAATCCGTTGTCAGAGAATGTTTTAGAGAAAAAAGACTGTAAGGAGTTTGCGGTTCGAGAGATGGGGTTGATGGGTTGGTGGGTGAGTGGAGTCCAATGAGCGGAGTAACCCGTAAAGAATACGGAGCGCCGTTTCATATAGACTTGATTGTTGAAGGCGTAGGGGTTTTGCGGTGGAGAGATGGGGATAAGGTTGGAGTGGAGAAAAATGATATCGCCTGCTTGAAGTTTTTGCACTTGAGGAGATTTTTGCAAATAGAGGGTGGCGTTAGCATTGAGACTAATATTATGTTGGTCTCTCTCGAGTGCGACAAGAAGTTTCACAGATTTTTCTTTTTGCAGGGGTTTTTCAATAATTCTTGCTGCAAAAAAGCGACTGCTTTCTACCAATTTTTCATTTTTATGAAGTGAGGGTGGTGAAAATTTAAATGAAGTTAGGATCATTCCAAGAAACAGCATAGCACTGAAAAGCAAGACAAAGGGAAACCAGGGAAGAAACCTTGGGAAGAAAAGTCGCAGGAACAAGCCCAAAGACAGAGAAGTAAATATCAATATAAAGGGTATCAAATAGTTATGAAAACTCAGACAATTAGAATACACCAAACAGATACCGCAAAGAAGGGGCAAGAGCAAACGGAGAATAGGATAGTTTGAAAGATTCATTTCTAATAAATATTTTATCAAAGGTACAAATAAAAAATGAAAAAAGAGGGGGGGAAGAGAGGCAGAATATCAGGAAACTACTTTCGAAAAAATGCATTTTTTCGGCCAAATGTTGCAATTTAGGGATATTAATCGTCATTTAAAGTCCTAAGTTGCCAATTTCCACGTGGAAAACGTCCATTTTAAATTATAATTAAGAAATTACTCTTTATTAAAAATTTTACTATCTTTGCAAATCAAATTTTAAAAATAAAAGCCATATGAGAAAATTAAATTGTGCTATTTTCGCAGGTGATACTCAGCTGCAAGAAACTTTATTGCAAAGAATCAGCAATTTCGACACGATTGAAGTCGTAAGAATGTTCTCAACACCCATTGAAATGATTGAAGAACTCAACAGCAAGAAACCCGACATCTTGTTTGTGAACACAGACTTCGCGAATTTCAACGCCGTAGAAACCTTAAAGCTGATTCAAAGGCCCGCTTTCATTTTTGCCATCACCAACAACAAACTCCGAACCTTAGAACTGATTGACAACGGCTTTTTTGATGTCATTAACCCTAAATTAGACATCGAAATCTTTTGTAAGAAAATCTGTAAATTGCTGAATATCAGCAATTCACTATTCAACAGCTCAACCCTGGTACTTAAAGAGCCACCCATGGCCTACACTGCCAAAAAAGAAGAGGAACCTTCTTCTTCCAACTTCGTATACCTTAATTACCAAAGAGTTCAAAGCAGAATTGAAATTGACAACATCGCCTTGGTCACCAGCACACGCGATGGACTTAAAATCCATCTCATCAAAGGAAAACCCGTTTTTCACAGCTCCACAATGAAAAAGTTTGCAAAAATTTTACCCCCTGAGCAATTCGTGAAAATCAACAAGTCCACCATCATCAACTTCTCTAAGATGGAAAGAATTGAACAAAACAAAATTCACATCAACAAGCAAACTTTTGTGGTGTCCAGAATCTTTGCCCCAAAATTGAAAGAAATGATTCGTAAGAATAGCATCGAACACAGCACTCTGATGAAAACAACTGCTGACGCAAGGTTCTAAGTCACATAACTTCCTATCAATCAATAATGATTGAAAAAAAGGCGATAATACGCCCTTTTGAGAAAAAAAAAGACTTTGGGCTCCAAAAAATGAAAAAGACTCCCCATATCGCAAATTTTACTACAGAATACTGAATATCAGTATTATACGATTAAAGAGAGGTGTGACTAAGGTAGATTAGCAGTCCTGAAATGTCTGCTGGGCTGACTCCACTAATTCGGGAAGCCTGCCCCAAATTCATAGGAGAAATTTTAGTCAATTTTTCACGTGCTTCCTTTGAAAGGAAGGAGAGGGAAGAGTAATCTACTTTGGGCGATATTTTTACATTTTCCAAATCTTGCATCTTTTGAGCTAATTCTTGCTCTTTCTGAATGTAAGACGCATATTTTATGTCAATTTCGGCATGAGAGATATGAATTTCTTCTGCGCCAAAGGACTGTATTTCTCTGGATAAAGAGGGAATGTGCTGCAAAAGATCAAATAAACGGACTTCTGGACGACGAAGGAGGATTTCGTATTTCACCTTCTGCGAGATTTCAGGAGAAGAAATAGAAGCAAGAAAAGGATTAACTTGCGAAGGCGTGATGCCTGTAACCTTCAAATAGTCGACGATTTGTGCTTGAATCTCGTACTTTCTCAACATATCATCATAACGGCTCTGTGAAATAAGTCCAAGTTGATAACCAATGGGAGAGAGTCGTAAATCGGCATTATCCTGTCGCAAAAGGGTGCGATATTCGGCTCTAGAAGTAAACATTCTATAGGGGTCTTGGACGCCCTTAGTGATGAGATCATCGATTAAAACGCCGATGTATGCTTGTGAACGAGAGAGTATTAGAGCAGGTTTATTTTGGATGGAAAGAGCGGCATTAATACCGGCCATTAGGCCCTGACACGCCGCTTCCTCATAGCCGGTAGTACCGTTTACCTGGCCCGCCAAATACAAATTAGTCAAAACACGCGATTCGAGCGTGTAATGGAGTTGAGTCGGATCGAAGTAATCGTACTCGATAGCATAACCGGGTTTCAAAACCACTGCATCTTGTAAGCCGGGAATGTGATGTAAAGCATCAATTTGAACCTGCTCCGGAAGCGACGAGGAGAAACCATTCAGATAATACTCATGGGTATTGCGCCCTTCGGGCTCAAGGAACAATTGGTGTTTATCTTTTTCAGCAAAGCGGTCAAGTTTATCCTCAATGGAGGGACAGTAACGCGGACCAACACCTTGTATGCGGCCCTGAAACATGGGCGAATATTGGAAGCCCGTACGAAGGATGTCGTGAACAGTAGTGTTGGTATAGGTAATAAAGCAAGGCAGTTGGTTAATAAGGTTGGGAGTATCGGAATAAGAGAACCGGCCAGGGACAGCGTCGCCGGGTTGTTCAGTCATTTGGTCGAAATGAACGGAGCGGCCATCAATGCGGACAGGGGTACCTGTTTTTAGCTTGTCGGTACGAATGCCTGCGTCTTTCAGCTGATCTGAGAGGAGGGGGGCGGCCATTTCACCCAAACGTCCGCCGGAGAAATTGACCTCGCCGATATGGATTCTGCCATTAAGGAAAGTGCCGGCAGTGATAATGACTTTTTGGGCATGGATGATTTTGCCAGCGAGGGTAGACACGCCAGAGACGACTCCATCATTAATCAGAAGAGAGGTAACCAAATCTTGTCGGAGGGAGAGGTGAGATTGATTTTCAAGAATTTGTTTCCAGAAAAGCGAAAATTGTTGTTTATCGCATTGCGCGCGCGGGCTCCACATAGCGGGACCTTTAGAGCCATTGAGCATACGGAACTGTATCATGGTGTTATCGGTAACAACGCCGGTCATGCCACCGAGAGCATCAATTTCGCGGACGATCTGCCCTTTGGCGATGCCACCGATAGCGGGGTTACACGACATTTGAGCGACGAGGTATAAGTTGAGAGAAACCAAAAGCGTATTTGCACCCATCTTAGCTGCAGCCACTGCGGCTTCGCAACCAGCATGACCAGCACCCACTACAACAATATCGAAATTATCATCGGTTTTCACGTGAAAAAAGTTATATTTATTTGATAATCAATTATTTGATAGAGAGAATTTAGAAAAAAGCTGAATGGCAAATTCCTCCATTCTTCGCATCTGCTGGGCATCAGTGTCGGTCTTATCCTTATAACCCATCAAATGCAAAACACCATGCGCTAAGACACGAAGCAACTCATTTTCAAAAGAAACTCCAAAAATTGCAGCATTTTCCTTCACGCGCTCAATACTGATGTAAATGTCACCTGAAAGAATTTTACCCTCAACATAATCAAAGGTAATAATATCAGTGAGGGTATCATGCTGAAGGTACTGGAGATTAATCTGCAACAAATAGTCATCATCACAAAAAATGTAATTGATGTCGCCAATCTTGAAATTTTCAGTGGCAGCCAGAGATTTTAGCCAGCTTTTATGAAGCAGCTTTTGCTTCAGTTGGAAATCATTTTCAGAATGGAAAAGTATCATGCGAAAAAAATTTGGCAAAAGTACAAAAATAATTGGCGAAATTGACGTAATTTTGCGCCTCCAAAAGAGGCCTTGTAGTTCAATGGATAGAATGGAAGTTTCCTAAACTTTAGATTCGGGTTCGATTCCCGACGAGGCTACTTTTTTCGTGAAATCGGTTAAACGTGGAAAGGGTTAAGCGGAATCTCGCAGTAAGGCGAGTAAATCATCCAGTACCAGACTTTCACCCTTAACGGTAATTTGAGCGCGAGAATAGAAAACTTCGCGCTCAACAAGAGTTTTTTCCACATACTCGGTAATTTCTTCCAAACCATTTCCCGTTACCAAAGGACGAACTTTGTGCGATACCGCCAATCGCGTTGCCAGAGACTTGGGGGAAAGTTTTAAATAAACCGCACAAGAAGAGGATACAATCAAATCCATATTTTCAAAAAAACAAGGCATTCCACCACCCGTGGAAATCACCACATGTGACAATTTCAACACCTCCTTCAGCACAGTCGCTTCGCTAATGCGGAAAAAATCTTCACCATACTTGGAAAAAAAATCAGGAATGGAAATATGATACTTGCTCTCAAAATAAGTATCCGTATCAACAAAATTCCAGTTTAGGCGCGCTGCCAAGCGACGGCCAACGGAACTTTTTCCCGCTCCAGGAAAACCAACAATGACAATTCTTTCCATAAACAAAAAAACCTATTGCAATGAATTACAATAGGTTATATCTGAGGTCTCGAGCGGATTCGAACCGCTGTAAACGGTTTTGCAGACCGGCGCCTAGCCCCTCGGCCACAAGACCTTTTTGAGGCTGCAAAAATACAAAAAAATTGAAATAAATGCACCCAGAGGAAAAAATTTTTTTTGAAAGCCCCCACAAATAAAAAAAATTGTAATTTTGCAGCCCGAAAATCATAGATATAACCTTAAAATTTATCAGATGAAAAAATTAATGTTATTGGTTGCTGCATGTTGCATGATTTTCTGCGCTTGCAATAACAAAAACCAAGAAAACCAAGAAGCCACTAACGAAAATAAAACCGAACAGGTTGAACAAAAAGAATGCAAAGGTGACTGCTGCAAGAAAATGATGGAACAATGGCAGAACATCAATAACATGACCTCTGCAGAACAAACCGAACTCATCAACAAACGCTACGAATGCATCACCAAAAAATTAAATGCATTGAATATGGATGAAATCGGTTGCGAAAACGCTAAAAAGGCAATCGAAGACTTCAAAGCCAAATTTGCCGCAGCTAAAGACGAAGCCGCCAAAAAAGAACTCATCAACGAATTTGATGGCGCTCATTGGAAACACAAAGTAGTTGGCGAAGGCGGTTGCAACCATGAAGAAAAAGCTGCCTGCGACAACAAATGCGGCAAAGATTGCAAAACCGAATGTTGCAAAGACAACTGCAAAGGCGGTGATTGCAAACACGACTGCAAAAAATAAGTTCTTACTTTTCATAGAAAAATAAAGGTTGCCGAGGCAACCTACAAGCCACTTTAGCTCAGTTGGTAGAGCAACGCATTCGTAATGCGTAGGTCTGCGGTTCGAGTCCGCAAAGTGGCTCTTCTTTTTTTTAAAATCCTACCATGGAAGATCCCCGCACAGAAGCCTTCAAAAGGCTGCTGGACATCATGGACCAACTTCGCGAAAAGTGTCCCTGGGACAGCAAACAAACCTTCGAATCCCTTCGTTGCCTCACCATTGAGGAAACTTACGAACTTACCGATGCCATCATCGAAAACAAACCCGATGATATGCGCGGAGAACTCGGTGACTTAATGCTCCACCTCGTCTTCTATTCCAAAATCGCTGACGAAAAGGGACTTTTCAACATTACTGACGTATTAAATGGGATTTGCGAAAAACTCATCCGCCGGCATCCCCACATCTTTAGCTCAACTCATGTTGATAATGAGGAAGATGTAAAAATGAACTGGGAAAAAATCAAACTGAAAGAAGGCAATAAATCCGTGCTCGGCGGCGTTCCACAATCATTGCCGGCTATGGTGAAAGCCTACCGCATCCAAGACAAAGCCCATGGAGTCGGCTTCGATTGGGACAACAGTGAACAAGTTTGGGACAAAGTGGTTGAAGAAATGTCGGAATTTAAAACCGAAATGGACAAAAACTCCAATAAAAAGGAAGAAGAATTCGGTGACCTCCTGTTCGCTCTCATCAACTTCGCCCGACACAACCACATCCACCCGGAAGACGCCCTCGAAAAAACAAACAAAAAATTCATCTCCCGCTTCAAATTCATCGAAGAACAAGCTCACAAACAAGGCCGCTCCATCGCCGACCTCTCCATCGATGAAATGGAAAACCTCTGGCAGAAAGCGAAGATGGGGGAATGGACGAAACGGGGAAACGGGGAAACGGTGAATGGACGAAAGGAGAATTTATGAAATTGAGATTTTTTTTAGTATTATTATTCTGTATATCAATATGTTTCGGACAAAATGAAGTAAATCCGAAAGTGGTTGATTTATGTAAAAAAGCCAAACACGAAATCAACGAACAAAATTTCAGCAAAGCGGAATCCTATTTGAAAAAAGCACTGAAAATTGATTCTACATTCGCCGATATTTATGTCATCCAAGGCGACATCTACAACTTCACCCTTCAAAACGAACTTTCTGTAAAGTATTATAACAAAGCTATTTCCTTAGCCAAAAATCCCAAACCCATTCTTTATTTCATTACCGCGGAAGAAGAAGTCAGAGCCTCTCTTTATGCCCAGGCACTCGAACATTACAATACCTACCTCGATAAAACCCAACCCAACGACCCCCTCCAAAAAGAATCCATCCGCGGAATTGAAAACTGCAAATTCGCCATAGAAGCTATGAAAAACCCCGTGAGCTTCAATCCGGTGAACCTCGGTTCAAGCATTAATTCCGAATACGACGAATACCTCCCCGCCATTACTGCCGACGAAGAAGAAATCATCTTCACCGTGATGCGCCCCCGCGACAAAAACACAGTCTGCATCTTCTGCCAATCGGAAGAAGACTTTTACGGAAGCGTCAAGGAAAATGGAGAATGGCAGCCACGCTACAAACTCCCTTATCCCATCAACACAAGCTACAACGAAGGCGCGCAATGCGTTTCTCCCGACGGAAAGTATCTGTTTTACACCCTCTGCGACATGGAGGAAACCGGCGAAGGAAGCTGCGACCTATATTGGTCGAAACGTATTGGAAACCGCTGGTCCCGCCCTCGCAACTTTGATAAACCCGTCAATACAAATTACTGGGAATCACAACCTTCCATCGGTCCAGATGGAAAAACCATCTACTTCGTCTCCAATCGCCCAGGCAGTATTGGGGGCATGGACATTTGGAAAACCGTGATGTTGGAAGAAGGCATTTTTTCCATTCCCGAAAACCTCGGCCCCACCATCAACACCGCCGATGATGAAGCCGCTCCCTTTATCCACGTGGACGGCCGCACGCTCTATTTCTCTTCCAACGGTCACGTGGGCTTGGGCGGCATGGACATTTACTACTCCACTCTTTCCGATACCGGCTGGACAAAACCCGTCAATCTCGGTTATCCCATCAACACTGCCGCCGACGAAATCAACCTGCTGATCAACGCTGCAGGAACAACCGCGTACTATTCTTCCGACAAGGATGGCGGCTTTGGCGGACAAGACATTTACAGTTTCGAACTCGATGAAAGACTGCGCCCAACTCCCGTAACTTACATCAAGGGAAAAGTTTACGACGAATTAACCAAGCAACCGCTGAAAGCCTATATCGAGCTCACGGACCTTACCAACGGCACAGTAATAACTTCTACATTCTCAGATCCTACAACCGGCGAATTTTTGGCCTGCATCCTTACAGGTTCCAATGTCCTGCTCAATGTTTCTCACCCCTATTATCCTTTCTATTCTGAGAATTTCCAGATTGAAAAAAAATATACCGAACTCGAACCCTATCACAAAGACATCGCACTCCGCCGTCCCGAAGTGGGTGAAACTTTCGTTTTAAGAAACGTTTTCTTTGATTTTGACCAGAGTTCCCTGAAAAATGAATCTCACGTCGAACTCGACAAACTCGCCGATTATTTGAAAGAAAACAGCGCCATCCGCATTGAGCTGGGCGGCCACACCGACAACCAGGGCAGCGCCGAATACAATGAAAAATTATCCCTCGACCGCGCCAAATCAGTTTATAACTATTTGATTAACAAAGGAATAGATAAAAATAGAATGTCATTCAAAGGCTATGGTGCCAGCAAGCCCATCGCCACCAACGAAACCGAAGAGGGTCGGGCGCTCAACCGCCGTACCGAGTTCAAAATCACGGGATACGAGAAGTAATGCACAATGCATAATTATGAATGCAGAATTATCAATGCATAATGCATAATTATCAATGCATAATTATGAATGCATAATGCATAATTGTGAATGCGGATTTGGGCTTATTTGTTTCGGGAATGATAGATGAAGTCGCCGGTAATCCAGCCGACTAACAGTCCCCACAAAATGACAACCCACAAGGTGTTTTTGAAGAAATATTCGGAATATTGTCCCGATTTCCACCAGTAAAAAATGGCCAATATTAAAAATATCGCCATGGAAAAAATGTGAAAATGGTTGCAATTTTTCTTGAAAAATTCCTTATTGGTCATCGTCGTCTAAAGCCTTAAGATATTCGTATTCGTAATATTTTGATCTTACATTTTCAATGATGCGCTCGCGCGACCATCGAACAATGTCGTAATAACTAAAGTGGCAGTACATCATAAAATTCAACAATTCATCGCCTTCCAAACCGGTGATTTCAGATACGAGATTCTGATTATATTTCAATGAAACCTGCTGAATTTCATCGCCATAGCTTTCCATTTCCGCCGCCAGCTGACGCATCTTTTCCTTTTTGTTGAAAGCAGAGTAAAGCCAAGTAATCGGACTTCCCACTTTCGTTCCTTTCAGCACATTGGCTGCCTCTTCCTTATACGCAGCATTGGCACGCTCCTCTTTCGACAAATGGACATCATCCAAATTCTTATATGAGTCGGGCAATTTCACAGAGGCGACATCCTTCTTAAAACCTTCATACGTCGGATTCAAACCGTAAATGGTAACATTGGGCAACACAAAAGCCTTGTGGTACAAAATCACGTCTTTGCGGCCCCTGCTGAAGTCGCGCGAATCCACCACGTAAACCGACTGGCGATAGCGGGCGGAGGAGAACAAAAGCGTGTCGTGAAGCCCCGCCACAATCCGATACGAACCGTCTTTTTCACCAAATTCGTAGTGCCCGGTGTTCAAATTGTAAACCACCACGTTTTCAATAGGAAAAACAGCTGACGCGTCGTATGCCGTTCCAGAAATGGCTTTCCTCTGGCCATAAGTGGCCATGCCAACAACAAAAATTCCAAAAAAAGCCAACCATTTTTTCATGCGGCAAAAGTACAGAAAATCTCAAACTTCAAAACTCCCGTTTTTTGATTTTATTTATTAAAAAGAAAAAATAAATATATGATTTTTTTTAATGATATATTGTTGTTGAAAACGCTGAAAACTTTTTCAAGAAAAATTTGTTTTTATAGTTTCCAATATTTATTAACGGCTTTTCAACAAGATTAAAAAAGGTCAAACCACTGATTTTGAAGAAGGAAAATTTTCCGAAAATTTTTTCTTTGCAGGGGAATTGTTGAAAAGATTTTGAGGGAGAAAATTCTTTTTTTGTTGAAAAAAGAAGTGAAAAAAACGGGAGACTTTTTGAAAAAAAATGATAAAAACTTTTGGTCATTTTGTAACCTTTTGAAATAGTTGAAAACCCTTTATTTTTCAATACTTTTCAACAATTAGAGCGTTGAAAAATTATCAATCTGTGAGATAGAAAGTTAGGAAAAAGTGGGCAAAAAATGAGTCAAAAAAGTTGGAAAATCGGAAGATTTATTTACGGGATTTTTGAGATAGAAGGAGAGAAATGAAGTAAGGTGCTCCCACTATGGCAGTTATGCTTCCGACGGGCAATTCAGCGGGTACTGCCACGGTGCGGGCGAGGGTGTCGGCGAGGAGACAGAAGAAAGCACCGAAGAAAAGCGAAAAGGTGAAAACCGTACGGTTATTGTTGCCAAAAATCAGACGGACGATGTGCGGAATGATGAGCCCTACGAAGCCGATAACCCCACAGGTCGCCACCGTTCCCGCTATTAATAGAGAGGCAAAAATCAAAACCGCATAGGAGGTTTTTTTGACATTCACCCCGGAAGTTTGCGCGGTTTCGTCCCCCAACTGCATAATGTTCAGATTTTTGGAATAAAAGAAGAGGAAAAATCCGCAAAACAATAACATGACCGCCAAACCGCCCACTTCCAACCACGAACAGGAAGCGAAACTTCCCATGGTCCAAAAGATGATTTGTTCGAGCGATTCTTGGTGCAAAACCATCAACAGGGTAACCACTGCAGAAATGAGGAAGTTGAGGGCGATGCCCACAAGCAGAATGGTTTCCACGGATTTGCGGTTTCCCGCCAGCGAGATTCCGAAAATGAGCAGCAGTGTGAGCAGGGCCGTAACGAGCGCGGCCGCCGGAATACCGAACATAAAGGCATCCAAACCAACGATAATGGCGAAAGCCGCCCCGAGCGACGCTCCGGAGGAAATGCCGAGTATGTACGGGTCACAAACGGGATTGCGGAAAATCGACTGGAACGCCGCTCCGCATACAGCCAATGCCCCTCCTGCCAGCATGCTGAGCAAAATGCGCGGAAAACGCAGATTCCACACCGTGATTTCGTACATTTGCCACTGTTCTGGCACCGAATGGCCACAGACCTTGGCCTTGAGTATTGTCCATAACGCCTCCGCGGGTATGTGCACTGCCCCCACCAAACTAACTGCCACGGCTGAAGCCAGCAGGATGATGGGCGCGAGAATGATGGCGAGACGTTGTTTCATTTTCAGATGTTTATTGTAATTGGGAAATATGAAGTGATGAATAAATCGGTCCGGAAGTCTCTAACCGACTGCGTATAAAATGCAGTTCTGAGATGTGAAATTCTTGGTGGAAAGAGGGTTGCAGTTCTTCGAACATTTTCCAGAACCGGTTTTTGTTGTCGATTTTCTTGATGCGCCCCAGTGTGATATGGGGGACGAAGTTACCTTGGCTGGGTTCGAAGCCGAGTGCGCGGACTTCGGTCTCTATTTGCGAAACCAGGAGCTTCAATTCGGGAGTGGGTTCTATACCGAGCCACAGCACCTGTGGCGCATAATGGCTTCCGAAAACTCCGAGTTTGTTGATGCGCAGATCGAGGGCGGGAGTTTGTTGCGCAATGGTGTCGAGTGTGGTGATGATGCGTGGAATTTTGTCTTCTGGAGTTTTACCGATGAAGCGGAGGGTGAGGTGGGAAAGATTGCCGGCCTGCCAAACGATGTTGTCGTAAACGGTGCGGCGGCGCAGTTCAGACTGCAACGCATCGTATTGAGAATCAAGGGAAATTGGCAGCGCAATAAAGGTTCTTTTCATAATAAAGGTTTGACGAATTTGGAAGTGCAAAGATACTTTTTTTCGGTTAAACGGTTAAACGATTAAACGGTTAATTTTGGTAAATGGGGGAAACGGTTAAACGTGGAAACGGTTAAGCGTGGAAACGGTTAAGCGTGGAAACGGTTAAGCGTGGAAACGGTTAAGCGTGGAAACGGTTAAAATCGGTTAAACGGGATACTTCCCCTTCTTTTAGAAGTGGTGCCCGAAGGGCGGGGTAGTCAAGGCGGGGTAGTATAAATAAAAAAAGATCCTCGGAATCCGAGGACCTTTTTTGTGATATATAAAGACTAAAGTCTAAAATTAGCGAACGATGCTAACCTTGCTGGTAGCAACTTCGTTGCCGTTAACAACGCGAACAACGTAAACACCTTCGGTGAGGTTAGCTACGTTGATGGTTTCGTTAGCGTTAGCAGCTTCGATAGCCAAAACTTCTTGACCAGCGATGTTGAAGATAGAAATCTGAGCACCAGCTACGTTTTCAACGTTGATTACGTTGCAAGCCGGGTTCGGATAAACATTCAGGTTGTCAGCGTTTTCGTGTACGCCAGGTCCCGGATTTTCTTCATTGGTATAAGTAACACACCAAGTGTTGTTTTCCAAGTTCGGATCATAACCGTTGTAATCAGGAGCTGATTCATATTCAAGGTTGAAGCAGAAATCGAAGGGGAAGCTAAGACCATATTCAGCTTCGAGGTCAGCGATAGCGCAGATGGTTTCTTGGAAACGGAAACCATAGTTCGGTTGATAGCTGTCGAAAACACCTTCTTCGAAAAGTGATTCATGTTCCCAGAAATAGAGCGGAGTGGTACCGTCAACATAGAGGTTGAGGTAGTATGCACCGTAAGAAGAGTCAATACCCATGTTGAAAGCGCCTAAATAAACGCGGAGTGAGTCAACATATTGGTCAATGTAAAGAGAGGTGATTTCATCCGGATAGGTTTGAGCGTCATCGGGATCGTACATTTCAGTGTGCCAGTCGCTCTTCGGTTGATAACCTACGCCATCATCATTGTAAACAGCGAGGAACCACGGTTTGTCAGTGTAACCACTAACTTCATTGCCGAATTGATAGTGCCACCAACCAGTTTCGTCATCCATATAAGCGAATGAACGGTCTGCACTAGAGGGATCGGTCGGGCAAAGGCCGCCTGCACTTTTGTCAGGAGCATAGATAGCAACACAGAAATCAGTAGTCGGAACGGTGAAAGGAGTGGTAAGGGTTACTTCCTGAATACCAGTTTCGGTCGGGCTGTAAGTCTGTGAGTAGGTAATAGTACCAGGAGCTAAAGAATCGTAGGTGTGTTCTTGTTCGTCAGAACCCATGTAAGTAACGGGGGTAAGAGTGGTACCGGTGTAAATTTTGATGGTGTAGGTTTCGCAAGCGAAAGGAGTTCCAGTGTAACCGCTGAAGTTATCGCTGGTAAGGTGCTGGAAGGTAACTTTGGTAATGGTGGTACCAGCTACCAATTCGCCAGCGGGAATACGAAGCAGATATTCAGCTTCTGCGTCGAAAATGAAAGCTGAGCTGGAGTTTGAAGTGTAACCAAACCAGTCGCTACGGTTGAGATTACCGTTGTCAACGTTAGTTACGGTGCTTTCCGTCAGCTGTGCAAATGACATGGTAACCAATGCCATTGCAGCAAAGAAGGTAAACAATTTTTTCATAACTTTTTTAATTTAGGTTAATAATGAAATTTTGGGTGCAAAAATACAATTTTTTTTGGAAATAATAGGACACGCAAAAATTTAATGTTTTTTGTAATTTTGCCGTCCCAAAAAAAGAGAGATGAGTTTTTCTATTCCCATGGTGGATTTGTGCGGGCAGTACCAAAAAATAAAGGATGAAGTTGATTCAGCCCTGGCCGAAGTATTGTCACAAGGTGTGTTCATCAACGGAGGAAAAGTTCAGAATTTTCAGCAAAAACTCTCTCTTTTTCTCCATTGTCGCCACGTGATAACGTGTGGAAACGGCACCGACGCCTTACAAATTGCGCTGATGGCGCTCAATCTCCGGCCTGGCGATGAAGTCATCACCACCCCCTTTACTTTCGTGGCTACCGCCGAAGTGGTAGCTCTTCTCGGTCTAAAACCTGTTTTCGTGGACGTGGATGCAGACACATATAATATTAATGTATCACTCATCGAATCAGCCATCACCCCGCGCACCCGCGTCATCCTTCCCGTACACTTGTTTGGGCAGTGCGCCGACATGGAGCCGCTTTTGGAAATAGCGCGCCGCCACAACCTTTATGTGGTGGAAGATGCCTGTCAGGCCATCGGCGCCGAATATACTTTTTCCGATGGAAGAAAATGTATGGCGGGAACGATGGGAAATATCGGTTGTATGTCGTTTTTCCCCTCCAAGAACCTGGGTTGTTTTGGCGACGGCGGTGCCATCTTCACGCAGGATGATGCGCTGGCGCAGCAACTTTGCAGCATCGCCAACCACGGTTCCACGCAAAAGTATCATCACGAGCGCGTCGGCCTCAACTCGCGCTTAGACACGATTCAGGCCGCGGTATTGGAGGTAAAACTCCGTCATTTGAACGAATATACTGCGGCGCGCCAAGCAGCAGCAGCCACGTACAACCGCATGTTGTCGGGAGTTGCGTGGCTGAAAAAACCGCTTGTGGCTTCAAATTGCACGCACGTTTACCATCAATATACGCTTCGTCTCGACAGCGGTGATCGTCGGTCCGCGTTGCAGCAGAAACTCACCGAGGCGGGTATCGCGAGCATGGTATATTATCCGGTTCCGCTGCATCTGCAACCAGCATTTTCTGCTTGGGGTTATCATCCCGGAGATTTTCCGGTGGCCGAGGCGCTGGCACAAACAGTGCTTTCGTTGCCGATGCACACCGAGTTGACAGAGGAGGTGCAGCGAAAAATTTGTAACATTATTATTGGTAAATAAACAAACATACTATGATAATTATTGGCATAACAGGAACTTTGGGGGCAGGGAAAGGAACTGTGGTGGAATACCTGAAGGAGAGATATGGTTTTGTGCATTTTTCTGTACGTGATTTTTTGCGAGAGGAGGTAATTCGACGGGGACTGGTGCCCAACCGCGATTCTTTTACGCTGGTGGCTAACGACTTGCGGGCTCAGCATTCACCGTCGTATATTGCCGACCAACTTTACGAGCGGGCTGCGGCGAAGGGGCGGAATGCCATCATTGAGAGCATCCGCACTCCGGGAGAAATCGATGCGCTGAGCCAGAAAGCACACTTCCAACTGTGGGCCGTTGACGCCGATCCGAAAATCCGTTATCAACGCGCGGTAATCCGTAATTCTGAAACCGACCACGTTGATTATGAAACCTTTATCGCTAACGAGCAGCGGGAAATGACTTCCACCGACCCCAACAAGCAAAATCTGTCGGAGTGCATCCGCCGCGCTAACGCTGTTTTGTACAATAATGGCACCATGGACGAACTTTTCGCCCAAACCGATGAATTGATGAAATCACCTTCTAATTTGTTATAAAATGTTTCTTTGGGAAAGTATTGCTTTTGGTCCGATTCACAGCCGCCGTTTGGGCAGCTCTTTGGGTATCAATGTTTCGCCTACGGACGTGAAAATTTGTTCGTTCGACTGCATTTATTGCGAATGCGGTTGGACTTTGGAAAAAGATATCACTGCAACACATTTCGTTAGTGCCGACATCGTGATTCAGGCCATTGAGCAGAAGTTGCAAAAATGTCGCGAAGACAACACGCATATCGATAGCATTACCTTTTCAGGGAATGGTGAGCCGACATTGCATCCGCAGTTCGGAGAAATTATTGATAGACTGATAGTTATTAGAGATAAATATTACCCGCATGCGGAAATCACTTGTCTTTCCAATGCCACAAAGTTGCAGAATGCAGATGTGCGTGCCGCCCTTTTAAAGATTGATAATCCGATGTTGAAACTTGACGCAGGTCTGCCAGAACTTTACACACTCATCAATCGTCCGACCATTCCTATAACCATGGCCGACACGGTGAAAGGAATTCGAGCTTTCCAAGGTAACTTCATAATGCAGTCGATGTTTTTGAAAGGGGAAATTGACGGGGTGAAGTTTGATAATACTTCAGAGGAAAATGTTTCTGCATGGTTGAAGGTGTTGGAAGAGCTGAAACCGCGGAAGGTTGTGCTTTACTCTCTTGACCGCGAAACTCCCGCGAAGCAGTTAGTAAAAGTATATAAAGCTGATTTGGAGAAGGTGGCTGCCAGAGTGCGCGCTCTCGGAATTGAAGCGCAAGTATTTGAATAATAGAAATAAAAGCCATAGATATGGAAGTTATTGATTTGCAGATTGAAGGAGTGAAATTGGTAAAACCTCAAATCTTCGGAGATGCGAGAGGATGGTTTTACGAAACATATAATGAAGAAAGATACCGTGCCGCCGGCATTGATGAAGTGTTTGTGCAAGACAATCAATCTTTTTCACAGAAAAATGTAGTACGTGGGCTTCATTTCCAAAAGCCACCATTCACACAGGCGAAATTGGTGAGTGTGATTCAAGGTGCAGTGCTTGATGTCGCCGTTGACCTTCGCGCGGGAAGCCCGACTTATGGCCAGTATGTTTCTGCCGTGCTGACGGGTGAAAACCATTACCAACTATTTGTCCCCAAGGGTTTTGCCCATGGATTTTCTGTCTTGGAGGATAACACTATTTTTGCTTATAAGTGTTCCAATTTTTACAACAAAGCTTCCGAGGGGAACATTGTTTACAATGATCCCGACATTCATGTGGAATGGGGGGTTGAGCATCCGATTTTGTCAGAAAAAGACAGTATCGGGCCGACTTTGCGAGAGTTCGTCACTCCATTCTAACCCATTTTTGGAACTCTAAATCGTAAGGATTTTTTTCATCGCGAGGGCGGAAGGTTTCTTCAGCGAGGTGCCATTTTTTTTCATCGATGATGGGGAAAAAAGCATCGGCAGTGAAGTTTCCCAAGATGCGGGTGAGGTAGATATTGTCAGCAATGCCCATAAAAAGCTGGTACACTTTTTCACCTCCGATGATGAATGTTTCTTGATGATTGTCAAGAAGTTGTTGCAATTCAGCAAGGGAATGAAAGACGGTGGCGTTGGGAATGGAGAGTGCCAGATTGTGGCTAAGTACGAAGTTGGTGCGATGGGGGAGAGGTTTTATGGGCAGGGAGTCCCAGGTATTATGTCCCATGACGACGGGGTGGCCGGTGGTGAGTTCTTTAAAGCGGCGCAAGTCTGCTGGTAAATGGCAGAGCAGTTGGTTATGAATACCGATTTCGTTGTTGAGGCCGGCGGCGGCTATGATGCTAAAAGTTGGCATGGCTATTGATTAATGAAGGTGCGACCGAGCGTGGAGTCCTCCGGTATCGGCTCCGGATTTGTGGGAATGGTGGCAAGAATATTTTGCACCTTCGTCATTAAATGCTTGATACGCTCCGGCGTAACAAAGTAGTAACGGACAGACCTCTCGTACTGATAGGCTGTTATATTATGTTGCTGTAACCAAGAGGCGTAGTGAGTTCTCGCCAATTTTACTAAAGTGTACATGGACCCCATGGCCATTGTATCCGTTGAAATGGGTTGGTCGCCAGCCAATTGGTTGATTTGCGAATAAAGAACGGTATCTTCCTGTTCTATATTTTGCTTTACAAAGTCCATTGTGGATTCAAATAGAAGCTGTTCCGCAATCAACGCGGCCAACGTGTCTTCTTCTATCAAATCCTTTGGTTTTTTTGAGAATACACTGTTTCCGGAATCCTCCTTTTTGCATCCATAGAATAATGCAAAACATCCGAGTGCAAATAAAATTGTCCACCATTTTTTCATGACTGCAAAATTACAAGAATATTTTCAAAAAATGGAATCAATAAAGAAAAAACCTTTATTTTTGCATTATCCAAGTTGAAAACATTAATCCTTAATAATCAATACATTATGAAAACAACTGACATCGCATTAGTAACAGGACGTGCGAATCGTGAGTTGGCAGAAAAGATTGCCAAACAGTTAGGAACTTCATTATTGGATGAAGAAATCGTACAATTCAAAGATGGTGAAATTCAAGCGTATTACAATGAAACCATCCGCGGACGCCACGTTTTCATTATTCAGCCCACCTTCTCTCCCGCAGAAAACATTCTTGAATTGCTGATTTTGATTGATGCCGCCAAACGAGCATCTGCTGCCGAAATCATCGCTGTAGTTCCCTACTATGGTTATTCTCGTCAAGACAGAAAAGACAAACCGAGAACTTCTATCGGTGCCAAATTAATGGCAAACCTTCTCACTGCCGCAGGTATCAATCGTCTGATTACTATGGATTTACACGCTGATCAAATTCAGGGTTTCTTCGAAGTTCCTGTTGATCATCTCTACGCTTCCACGGTATTTCTTCCCTACATTCGCAGTTTGAATTGGGATAACCTTTGCATTGTTTCTCCCGATACCGGAGGCACCAAACGTGCTTCCCTTTATGCCAAGGCTTTGGACTGCGACTTTGCCATCGGTTTCAAACAACGTGTAAAAGCCAATGAAGTTGCCGCTATGCAAATTATTGGTAACGTCAAAGACAAAAACGTCATTTTGTTGGATGATATCATGGACACCGGCGGAACCATCTGCAAAGCTGCTGAAAGAGTGAAAGAATTGGGTGCCAAGAAAGTTTATGCCATGTGTACCCATCCGCTCCTCTCTGGCAACGCCCTCGAAAAATTGGAAAACTCAGTGCTTGACAAAGTCGTTGTTACCGACACAGTTCCCTTGAAACGTCCTTCCGACAAAGTTGAAGTTTGCACCATCGCCAATTTGGTGGCCGATGTTATCAAGAGTGTTAGTGATCATACTTCTATCGCTTCTCACTTCGAAGTGGGCAACAGCTAATAGATTATATCCACTCTGCCTATTTTCTGCCGAAGTCGGCTGGAATTTCTCCCCACGAAGGAGTGTTCCATTTCAAAATTGGATTGCTGAAAGTGTTGTTTTTCAACCAGTTTTCGGCCCGAGTGAGTAAATCGAAAAGTTGGGCATTTTCAGGAGTGGGCTTAACCGTTGACTTGTGCTTTTTCTGGCGCACCCACGCAATCGCCGTAATGCTGTCAGAATAAATGGGCATGTTACTACCCTTCTTTTTAAGATATGCTAAACCATGGACGAGTGCTAAAAACTCGCCCATGTTGTTTGTGGCGTTTTTGAAAGGGCCAATGTGGAAGATTTCTGCTTTCGTTTTGGTATCAACGCCGCGATATTCCATTACGCGAGTGGACATGTTGCAGGCCGCATCCACGGAAAGACTTTCCCAGATGGGGTGGTCTTTTTCATCGGTGAAAAGGGTGGGAGGAGTTTTCGGTATAATGGGATGCGTCTGCCGAAAACTTTCATATCCTGCTTTGTATTGCCGATGTGCTTCGGCCAAACTTTCAAAACTTTTGTATTTGGCATTCTCAAATCCATCGACTTGGGCCTTGCACTCGTTCCAGGTATCATAAATTCCAGGAATGCGACCTTGCCATACTACGTAAAATTTTTTCACTTTCATTGCTTGCAAATTTTAGTTAATTGTTAGAAATATAGAATTTTACATTTTGCCACCAGTTATAAAAAACGACACTTTGAGTTTTTGAAATTTAATGTAACTTTGCAGCAATTTTCGAACGCGAAAGTATCAAAAATCCTAACTCAAATATTTCAAAAATGAAAATTCTTTTCAACAACATCCAACTCATTCTCATTGTAATGATAATCAGCGCATTAGTTGTTTCTTGTAAAGATAAAAAAGAAAAAAGCAAAGAGTTTCAAACCCCGGAACAAGAAATTGCCGTTGAAAAGGAACTCGGTTTTTCTGCCACCCACAAATTCCCGAATAACACATACATTCCTCGAAAAGAATTTCTCGACAATGGCGATATCATTCTACATCACGAAGTTTTAATGAAGGGTGAAATCCCGGATGAGAATGCTCAGTACGCGGTTACCGTTTATACCGATTATTATTCGGATATCGACATTAGTTATTTGCCCATCGTTGTCACGGCCTATTCTCCCGACTCCACGTTCAAGCGCACCCAGCAATACAAAATCATGTTCACTGAAAACAAGGACGACAGAGTGTTGGAAGAGACGAATGGCAAACGCCTGATGCGCCACGCGCATACCATCTTTCAAAACATAAAATTCCCCTCGAAGGGTATGGCCACATTCAAAGTGGAAATCGTTCCGCCGGATGCCAAATTCTCCTTTACGGGCATTAAGGCCATGACGGTAAAAGCTGAAAAAGTAGAACCCAGCGAAAAATAATTATTATAACGATGAAAAGTTTCTGCAAAGTTGTCGCGCTTGTTTTGTTGTCGGCCGTTTTGTTTTGGCGCTGCAACGGTTTCGAACACGAAACCATTCCCAATGTGCAGGTGAATTTCACCATCTATCCCGACAATGTCAATTATTACAATTTAAATTACATAGGGGGGCATGAGTATCTGACCGGCGGCGTCGCGGGCATCATTGTGTACCGTATTGACATGAGCACATTTGTGGCATACGACCGCGCTTGTCCGTACGATTGGGAAGATACGGACTCTTGGTTGGAAGTGGATGAAAGTGGGTTGATGATTGTGGACCCGCATTGCGGTTCGCGCTTCAACATACTAGACGGGTCCGTGATTGACGGACCCTCCAGATATCATTTGAAATATTATCACACCAGCTACGATGGCCGGCGCCTAAGAATCTACAGTTGAGCAACGAGCTCGCTGACGAGTTTCACCATGTTGGGTTCGGCTTTGGCAGCGGCGTTGAGGACGTCTTCGTGAGAAGCTTTTTCAATCTGCCCGATGACGCCGAGGTCGGTAATGACGGAAAGTGCGAAGACCTCCATTCCGAGGTAGCGGGCCATGATGGTTTCAGGAACGGTAGACATGCCCACGGCATCGGCGCCGAGTGCGTGGAAGGCAACATATTCGGCGGGGGTTTCGTAGCAGGGGCCGGTAACGCCAAGGTACACACCGCATTGCAGTTTGATTTTCTGTTCCTCGCCAATCTTCTTTGCCAACTTGATGAATCTGTGCGAGTAGGCTTCGCTCATGTCGGGGAATCTCGGACCGAGGTCATCGTTGTTGGGACCCATCAACGGGTTGTTGCCCATGAGGTTGATATGGTCGCGGATGATCATCACGTCGGCAATGTCAAACGAGGGATTGAGGCCGCCGGCCGCATTGGAAAGGATGAGTTTCTTGATTCCCATTTCGTTGAAAACTTGGATGGGGAAGGTGAGGGTCTGCATGGAATGGCCTTCGTAATAGTGGAAGCGGCCGTTCATTACGAGCACGTTCACTCCGTTGAGTTCGCCGAAGATGAGCGTTCCCTTGTGACCTTGCACGGTGGAAACGGGGAAATTCGGAATATTTTTATAAGAAATTTCTTGTTGAATCTTGACGTTTTTCACCAAACCGCCCAAACCGGAGCCGAGAACGATAGCGATGGTGGGTTTGGCTGTAATTTGGCTTTCTATAAAGCGTGCGCTTTCTTTAATCTTCTGAATGTCTAACATACCATATATATATTTATCTACAATTTTTCAAAATTGGAGGCAAAAGTACATAAAAATATTGAAACGGGGCATGCCGAATTTCTTTGTAGAAAAAAAAACGAGAAATAAAAAAAATTTTTTGCACATTTTTTCAACAATAGTTTGCGGGATAGAAAAAATGACTATATTTGCCAGCTTATTGAAGTGAAGTATGCTATGGGGCGATGGGTTACGCAATTGCGCTTATAAATATTTGTTTATAAGGCAGTTGTGTTTGTGCTTAACTGCAATAAAAATGGCTCAAAAAGGTGATGAAAATGGTAAAAATCGCTTCCAAAACTTCCAAAAAAAGAAAATAATCGAAAAAAAATTATCCAAAATGAGAAAGTTAGGAAAATATTTGAAAGAAACTTATGACGAATTGGTGAACAAAGTAACCTGGCCGTCAGCCGATGACTTGCAGAGCAGTGTCATTGTTGTATCCATTGCTTCCCTAATCATTGCGTTAATCGTATGGTTGATGGATGTTTTCTTTTCATGGGGCATGGACCTTATGTTCAAAATTCCGGGACTTGCTTAAAGTAGAATAATTTAGTTGGTATTTACCGTAAAACACTTTGGCTGTATGGCAGAAATTGAAAGAAAGTGGTATGTGATCAGAGCGGTGACCGGTACCGAAAAGAAGGTGAAGCAAAATATCGAAAGCGAGATTGAGTCTTCCCACTTGAAGGAATTTGTCACCAACATCTTGATTCCGACCGAAAAGGTTTACCAGATTCGCAATGGTAAAAAGATTAGCAAAGAAACGACCTACTTTCCGGGGTATGTCTTCGTAGAGGTCATGCACTTGACGGAAGTATTGCATATTTTGCTGAACATACCTGGCGTGCTGGGCTTTGTAGGTTGCAAACACAAAACCGACATTCCTACACCTCTCCGTCCTGCAGAAGTCACCCGAATGTTAGGGAAGGTTGACGAATTGCTTGAGCAAGACGAAACCTTTGCTCCCCCCTTCATTGTAGGTGAGGAAATCAAAGTGGTTGATGGTCCTTTCAACACTTTTACCGGTGTGATTGAAGAAATCAACACCGAGAAGAAGAAACTGAAGGTTATGGTGAAAATCTTCGGTCGTAAGACTCCGCTTGAGTTGAGTTTTATGCAGGTTGAAAAGATGTAAGGTACTGACGAAAAACTGTTACACAATTAAAAAAATTAAAAATGGCAAAAGAAGTAGCTGGACTTATTAAGTTACAAATCAAGGGAGGTGCCGCCAATCCGTCACCGCCAGTAGGCCCCGCATTGGGTTCTAAAGGTGTGAACATCATGGAGTTCTGTAAGCAGTTCAATGCCCGTACGCAGGACAAAGCCGGAAAAATCATTCCGGTTATCATTACTGTTTATAAGGACAAATCTTTTGACTTTGTCATCAAGACTCCTCCGGTTGCAGTGCAACTGAAGGATGCTGCTAAGTTGAAATCCGGTTCAGCAGAACCGAACAGAAACAAAGTGGCAACCATTACCTGGGATCAGGTAAAGGCTATTGCAGATGACAAGATGCCCGATTTGAACTGTTTCACAACTGAATCAGCAATGTCAATGGTTGCAGGCACAGCCCGCAGCATGGGTATCGTGGTCAAAGGTGGCACGAATCCTTTCGAGAAAAATTAATTATCAAAGTTAAAGTAAGACAAAATGGCTAAAATATCAAAAAAACGCAAAGAAGCTTTTGCAAAATTTGATAAGACCAAGGCTTACCCGTTGACCGAAGCCGTAAATATCGTAAAGAACATCACCTATACCAAATTCGATGCATCTTTTGATATTGACGTCCGTCTGGGAGTTGACCCCCGTAAGGCCAATCAGATGGTGAGAGGTATTGTAACCCTCCCGCACGGCACTGGCAAAGTGGTTAGAGTTTTGGTTCTTTGTACCCCCGACAAGGAGGAAGAAGCAAAGGCTGCCGGCGCAGATTATGTAGGCTTGGAAGAATACGTTGACAAAATCAAAAAAGGTTGGACAGACGTAGATGTTATCATCACCATGCCGAGCGTAATGCCGAAGATTGGTGCGCTGGGTAAGATTTTGGGTCCCCGCGGCTTGATGCCGAACCCGAAAGCTGGTACCGTTACCATGGAAATTGGTAAGGCAGTAGCAGATGTGAAAGCCGGTAAGATTGACTTCAAGGTTGACAAATACGGTATCATCCACACTGGTATTGGCAAGATTAATTTCAGCGCCGACAAGTTGGTTGAGAATGCCCGTGAGATGATGGCAACCATTATCAAATTGAAACCGACCGCAGCAAAGGGAACCTATATCAAGAGCATTTACATCTCCTCTACGATGAGTCCTGGTGTACAAGTTGATGTTAAATCGGTTACAGTATAATCTAAACGCTAAATTAGTATGAAACAAGAACAAAAAGGTCAAATCATTGACGAGATTGCGAACGATTTAGCTAATTATCCGAACGTATATGTAACGGATATTTCGGGATTCACTGTTGAAACGGTTAACCAGTTGAGAAGACAATGTTTCAAACGCGAAATCAAATTGAAGGTTGTGAAAAACACCCTCTTGAAACGCGCAATGGACCAGTCCGCAGCTGATTACTCGGAAATCTATCCGGTATTGGAAGGTAGCACCGCTATCATGTTGTCAACAGTAGGTAACGCACCGGCAAGATTAATCAAAGAATTCCGTGCAAAAAACAAAAAACCTATTGTGAAGGCAGCTTTTATTGAAAGTGCTGCTTACATCGGTGACGATCAATTAGAAAATCTTTGCAACATTAAGTCGAGAGAAGAACTCATCGGTGACATCATCGGTTTGTTGCAGTCTCCCGCAAAGAATGTCATCTCCGCTTTGCAGTCTGGTGGTGGCAAACTCGCTGGCATCGTAAAAACTTTGTCAGAAAGAGCAGAATAATAAAAATCAATTTAGAAACCATTTAAAAAAATAAAATCATGGCAGATTTGAAAGCATTTGCAGAACAATTAGTAAATTTGACCGTTAAGGAAGTTAACGAACTCGCTCAAATTTTGAAAGAAGAATACGGTATTGAACCCGCAGCAGCAGCAGTAGCAGTAGCAGCTCCCGCAGCAGGTGGCGCAGCAGCAGCAGCTGAAGAAAAAACCGAATTCGACGTCATCCTCAAAAACGCTGGCGCTCAGAAATTGGCAGTTGTAAAATTAGTGAAAGAACTCACCGGTCTCGGACTTAAGGAAGCTAAGGAATTAGTTGACGGTGCTCCGAAGGCTATCAAGGAAGGTGTTTCCAAAGACGAAGCTGAAGGCCTCAAGAAGTCTCTGGAAGAAGCCGGCGCTGAAGTAGAAGTAAAATAATTTGTTTTACCTCTGACAATCAAGTACAAGGCTCCCGATAAACACGGGGCCTTGTACTTATTGTGTTTTTTTTACGCTCCCCGCGTATTGTCTCGCGCTCCGGTTTAATGCCGATACCACCGACCTTTCACACTTTTTTTACAAACTTAAAAAGTAAAACAACATTGGCAACAAATAATACAAATACCAGACATAGTTTTGCAAAAACGCGCCCAGCAGAATATCCCGATTTGTTGGATATTCAGTTGAAGTCGTTTCAGGAGTTTTTCCAAATTGACACCGATGCCGAAAGAAGACACAAAGAAGGTCTTTTCAAGGTGTTCTCTGAAAACTTCCCCATCACCGACGCGCGAAATAGTTTCGTTCTCGAATTCTTGGATTACTATATCGACGGCCCCCGCTATTCTATGGAAGAATGCATAGAAAGAGGTCTCACCTTCAGCGTACCGTTGAAAGCCAAGATGAAATTGTCGTGCAACGATGCCGATCATGAGGATTTTGAAACCGTAATTCAGGACGTATATCTGGGCACAATTCCTTATATGACGCCCCGTGGCACCTTTATCATTAACGGTGCCGAACGTGTAGTGGTATCCCAACTCCACCGTTCCCCCGGCGTTTTCTTCGGCTCGTCGTTCCACACCAACGGAACACAGCTTTATTCCGCCAGAATCATCCCCTTCAAAGGTTCTTGGATGGAATTCACAACCGATATCAACAACGTGATGTATGCTTACATCGACCGTAAAAAGAAATTACCGGTTACCACGTTGCTCCGCGCCATCGGTTATGAAGATGATAAAGATATCTTGGAAATCTTCGACATCGCTCAGGAAGTTAAAGCTACCAAGGTGAACCTCAAAAAGTTCATCGGCCATAAATTCGCCGCTCGCGTTGTCCGTAAGAGAAACGAAGACTTAGTAGATGAAGGAACAGGAGAAGTCGTCAATATCGAACGTACTGAAGTGATTATCGAAAGAGGTGCCTTCCTCGAAGAAAAGCATATCAACATGATTGCTGAAGCAGGCATCAAAACGGTCTACTTCCATAAAGAAGGTGAAAAACAAACCGACTTTTCGATCATCACCAATACGATGGCGAAAGACCCGACCAATACGGAAAAACAGGCCATTGAATACATTTACCAACAGTTGCGTAACGCAGCTCCGCCGGATGAAGAAACCGCTCGCTCCACCTTGGAAAAACTGTTCTTCTCCGACAAACGTTACGACCTCGGTGAAGTAGGCCGCTACCGTATCAATAAGAAATTGAATCTTAACATCCCGATGGATGTCTGCGTGCTTACCAAAGAAGACATCATCGAGATTATCAAATATTTGATTGAATTGATCAACTCCAAAACGGAAGTCGACGATATCGACCACTTGAGCAACCGTCGTATCCGCACCGTTGGAGAACAATTATACAACCAGTTCGGAATGGGGCTCATGCGTATGTCGAGAACCATCCGCGAAAAAATGAATGTACGCGACAACGAAGTCTTCAGCCCGATTGACTTGATCAACGCCAAGACTTTGTCATCCGTCATTAACTCTTTCTTCGGTACCAACCAGCTGTCACAGTTCATGGACCAAACCAACCCGCTGTCAGAACTCACCCACAAGCGCAGAATTTCTGCCCTCGGTCCTGGCGGTCTGTCCCGTGAACGTGCAGGTTTCGAAGTCCGTGACGTACACTACACCCACTATGGTCGTTTGTGTACCATCGAAACCCCTGAAGGTCCTAACATCGGTTTGATTTCATCTTTGTGCGTTTTCGCAAAAATCAACAATCTCGGTTTCATTGAAACACCTTACCGTAAGGTTGTTGATGGCGTCGTTCAATTCAATGAACCGCCGGTATACCTTAGCGCAGAAGAGGAAGAAAACAAATCTATCGCGCAGGCCCGTACCCCGATGGATGCCGACGGCAAACTGTGCGACAAAGTCAAAGCCCGTAATTTGGCCGACTTCCCGATTCTTCCGAAAGAAGAAATCGACCTCATCGATGTTGCCCCCAACCAGATTGCCTCTATCGCAGCATCCTTAATTCCGTTCTTGGAAAACGATGACGCTAACCGTGCATTGATGGGTTCTAACATGATGCGTCAGGCCGTTCCTTTGTTGGATCCGGAAGCTCCGATTGTAGGTACCGGTTTGGAACGCCAAGTTGCCCTCGACTCACGCGCACTCCTTCGCGCAGAAGGCAACGGTGTGGTTACTTATGCCGATGCTACCAAAATCAGCATCAAATATGACCGTACCGAAGCAGAAAAACTTGTCCGCTTCGATTCAGAAGAAAAAACTTACAACCTCCAAAAATTCAGAAGAACCAACCAGAACTCATGTATCAACGACAAACCGATTGTCCGCAAAGGCGAACGCGTTGTCAAAGGCCAGGTTCTTACCGAAGGTTATGCAACCAAGGGCGGTGAACTCGCACTCGGCCGTAATATGAAGGTTGCTTTCATGCCTTGGAAAGGTTATAACTACGAGGATGCAATCGTTATTTCTGAAAGAGTGGTGAAAGAAGATATCTTCACCTCCATTCATATCGACGAACTCACCCTCGAAGTCCGTGACACCAAACGTGGTGTTGAAGAATTTACCAACGATATTCCGAACGTATCTACCGAAGCCACAAAAGATTTGGGCGAAGACGGTTTGATCCGCGTCGGTGCCGAAGTCAACGAAGGCGACATTTTGATTGGTAAGATTACTCCTAAGGGCGAGTCATATCCGACTCCTGAAGAGAAACTTCTCCGCGCCATCTTCGGTGACAAGGCCGGCGATGTGAAAGATGCCTCCCTCAAGGCACCGCCATCAATGAAGGGTGTGGTTATCGCTGCTAAGTCCCTCTCTCGTTTGATGAAAGACCGCAAGGCAAAATCAAAAGACAAGGACATTTTGAAAGAAATCGATGCAGCTTTCGAAAAAGAATTGTCCGCATTGAAAGAAAAGATTGTCATCAAGTTGTACGACTTGTTGAATGGCAAGATTGCCCATAACATTTACGACAATGCCAAGAACGTAATCATCCAAAAGGGTGCTAAGTTCTCACAAAAGTTGTTGGCTACCATCAATTATTCCACCGTATCAGTTTCAAAGTGGACCAATGATGCCAAGATCAATGATTTGGTAACAGAAATCATCCGCAACTATTTGATTGAAGAGCGTGCGCTGACCGCAAAGATGATGCGTGAGAAATTTGATGCCACCATTGGCAGCGAGCTTCCGACAGGCATTGTTCAGATGGCTAAAGTTTATGTGGCCAACAAACGTAAATTGCGTGTTGGTGACAAGATGGCAGGTCGTCATGGTAACAAGGGTATTGTGGCCAAGATTGTCAAGGAAGAAGATATGCCGTTCTTGGCAGACGGAACTCCGGTTGACATCGTGCTGAACCCGCTGGGTGTGCCTTCACGTATGAACTTGGGACAGATTTACGAAACCGTTTTGGGTTGGGCAGGTAAAACTTTGGGTAAGAAGTTTGCCACCCCGATTTTCGACGGTGCAAGTATTGATCAAATTAACGAACTCTTGGCAGAGGCTGGTCTTCCCGCCAATGGTAGTGTCGACCTGTACGACGGCGGCACGGGCGAAAAATTCCATCAAAAAGTCACTGTGGGCTACATTTACATGATTAAGTTGCACCACATGGTTGATGATAAGATGCACGCCCGTTCCATCGGACCTTACTCCATGATTACGCAACAACCTCTGGGTGGTAAAGCCCAATTCGGTGGTCAGCGTTTCGGTGAAATGGAAGTCTGGGCTATCGAAGCCTTCGGTGCAGCCAACGTGCTTCAGGAAATTCTGACCGTTAAGTCCGATGACGTGGTTGGCCGTGCAAAGGCTTACGAATCCATCGTCAAGGGTGATGTGATGCCAGTTCCCGGCTTGCCGGAATCCTTCAACGTGCTTGTTAACGAGTTGCGTGGCTTGTCACTGAACGTTCAATTTGATTAGTAAAAAATAAAACCTATAAAAGTATGGCTTTTAGAAAAGATACGAATACTAGAAAAGAGTTTTCAACAATTACCGTCAGTCTGGCTTCTCCGGAAATGATTTTGGAACAGTCACATGGCGAGGTTGTCAAACCGGAAACCATCAACTATAGGACTTATAAGCCCGAACGTGACGGTCTTTTCTGTGAAAAGATTTTCGGTCCCACCAAAGACTGGGAATGTCATTGCGGAAAATACAAACGCATCCGTTACAAAGGTGTTGTTTGCGACCGTTGCGGTGTTGAAGTCACTGAACGCAAAGTGCGTCGTGAAAGAATGGGCCACATCCAGTTGGTAGTTCCCGTTGCCCATATCTGGTTTTTCAAAAAAATTGCCGCTTTGCTTGGTATTCAGTCAAAACAGGTGGATGCTATCATCTATTATGAAAAATTTGTAGTCATCCAACCCGGTGTTGCCGCTGGTATTAAGTACAAAGATAAAGACAAAGACAAAGATAAAGACGGCGTTCAAGAACTCACCCTCCTTACAGAAGAAGAGTATTTTGAAATCGTAGACCAATTGCCGGAAGATAACAAGTTCTTGGATGACACTGATCCTAACAAGTTCATTGCTAAGATGGGTGCTGAGGCTCTTTATGACCTTCTCCAGAAAGTTGATTTGGACAAAGAATCCTATGAACTTCGCGCACGTGCCAATGTGGAAACTTCACAGCAAAGAAAGCAAGACATCCTCAAGAGATTGCAGGTTTTCGAAGCTTTCCGTGACTCTCACAAGCGTGCCGAAAACAAACCGGAATGGATGATTGTGAAAATCATCCCTGTCACACCTCCCGAACTCCGTCCTTTGGTTCCCCTCGATGGCGGCCGTTTCGCAACTTCCGACTTGAACGACCTCTATCGTCGCGTCATCATCAGAAACAACCGTCTGAAACGCTTGATCGAAATCAAAGCTCCCGATGTCATCATGCGTAACGAAAAACGTATGCTGCAGGAAGCTGTTGACTCATTGTTCGATAACTCTAAGAAAACCAACGCCGTCAAAACTGAAACCAATCGCGCTCTTAAATCATTGTCCGACAGTTTGAAAGGTAAACAAGGTCGTTTCCGTCAGAACTTGTTGGGTAAGCGTGTTGACTACTCAGGCCGTTCGGTTATCGTTGTAGGTCCGGAATTGCACATGAACGAATGCGGTCTTCCCAAAGATATGGCAGCCGAATTGTTCAAGCCGTTCATCATCCGTAAAATTCTCGAAAGAGGCATTGTGAAAACGGTGAAATCAGCAAAGAAGATTGTTGACCGCAAGGATCCGTTGATTTGGGATATTCTTGAAAATATTTTGAAGGGACATCCGGTACTTTTGAACCGTGCTCCTACCTTGCACCGTTTGGGTATCCAAGCTTTCCAACCTCGTTTGGTCGAAGGCAAGGCACTCCGTTTGCACCCCCTCGTTTGTACGGCATTCAACGCTGACTTCGATGGTGACCAGATGGCAGTTCATGTTCCGCTGGGCAATGCCGCGGTAATGGAAGCCCAAATGTTGATGCTTTCCTCCCATAACATCTTGAACCCGGCCAACGGTTCTCCTATCACCGTTCCTTCTCAGGACATGGTTCTCGGTTTGTATTACATTACCAAACCGATGAAATCCACGGAAGATATGAAGATTGCCGGTGAGGGCATGAGCTTCTACTCCCCGGAAGAAGTCATCATCGCTTATAATGAAAAGAAAGTTCACCTCAATGCACAAATCAAATGCCGCGTGAACTTGGAAGGCGATGGCAAATTGGTTCTTACCGAAACCACGGTGGGTAGAGTGTTGTTCAACCAGGTTGTTCCGAGCAATTATCCCTATATTAATAAACTGCTCACCAAGAAAGCTCTTCGCGACATCATCGGTAGCGTTCTTTACAAATGCGGTAATGCAGCAACTACCAAATTCTTGGATGATATCATGGGCATGGGATTCCGCATGGCATTCGTCGGCGGTTTGTCCTTCAACTTGGGCGATGTATTGATTCCCGAAGAAAAAGCTCAATTGATTGCTGAATCAAATGAGAAGGTGGATGAAATCCAGATGCAGTATGAATATGGTAATATTACCAACACAGAACGTTCCAACCAAATCATTGACGTTTGGACTCATACCAATGCAGCTTTGTCAAAGGTTTTGATTAAGAAGATTGCAGCCGACCGTCAGGGCTTCAACCCGGTATACATGATGTTGGATTCTGGAGCTCGTGGTTCTGAAACTCAGATTCGTCAGTTGGCAGGTATGCGTGGTTTGATGGCAAAACCTACCAAAGCAGGTGCTTCCGGCGGTGAAATTATTGAAAACCCGATTTTGTCAAACTTCAAGGAAGGTTTGTCAGTTTTGGAATACTTCATCTCTACCCACGGTGCTCGTAAAGGTTTGGCAGATACCGCTTTGAAGACCGCTGACGCTGGTTATTTGACCCGTCGTTTGGTTGACGTTGCTCACGACGTTATCATTACCGAAGAGGATTGCGGTACTTTGAGAGGTTTGACCATTACTGCTTTGAAGAAAAACGAGGAAATCATCGAAACCCTCGGAAACCGTTTGTTGGGCCGTGTAACACTGCACGATGTTTACAACCCGAAAACCAACGAAGTTATCGTCAAAGCCGGTCAGGAACTTAACGAAGACTATTGTAAATTAATAGAAGATTCTGGTATTGAAGAAGTTGAAATTCGTTCGGTACCGACATGTGAATCCAGACACGGTATTTGCCAAAAATGTTACGGTCGTAACTTGGCTACCGGCAAGTTGGTTCAAATTGGTGAGGCAGTCGGCGTTATCGCTGCTCAGTCCATCGGTGAACCGGGTACGCAGCTGACTCTTCGTACGTTCCACGTTGGTGGTGTGGCTGGCAACGTTGTTGCGAACAGCCGTATTCAAGCCAAAAATGAAGGTTTGTTGAGCATCGACGAATTGAGAGCTTTGGAAAAAGTAGACGAAACAGGCAAGACCTATTACATCGTCATCGGACGTTCCGCCGAATTGAAGATTATCGACGTGAATACTTCCGTTGCTTTGTTCTCCGCAAATATTCCTTATGGTGCTAAATTGTACTTCAAACATGGTGACAATGTGAAGAAAGGTGACATTATTGCTGATTGGGATCCTTTCAATGCAGTCATTATTTCTGAAGTTTCAGGTAAAATCGATTTCAAAGACATTATCGAAGGTGTTACCTATCGTGTTGAAACCGACGAACAAGCTGGTACACACGACTGTGTCATCGTTGAAAGCCGTTTGAAAACCAAAACTCCTACCATTTTGGTAAACGATGAAGAAGGAAACACCATTAAGACCTTTGACATCCCGGTAGGTGCACGTTTGGCCGTAGAACCGGGTGACACTATTGAATCTGGTGCTATTCTCGTTAAGATTCCTCGTTCCTTCGGTAAGTCGGGCGATATCACCGGCGGTCTTCCGCGCGTTACGGAATTGTTTGAAGCACGTAACCCCTCAGATCCGGCTATCGTTTCTGAAATCGACGGTGTCGTCTCCTTTGAAAAGAAACTCAAACGTGGTAACCGTGTGGTTAACATCACTTCTAAAACCGGTGAAACCAAACAGTACCTTATTCCTTCTTCCAAACAAATTTTGGCTCAGGAAAACGACTATGTCAAAGCAGGTACTCCGTTGTCAGAAGGTGCTCTCACACCGTCAGACATCTTGAACATTAAGGGTGCCATGAAGGTTCAAGAGTACATCGTCAACGAAATTCAGGAAGTTTACCGTTTGCAGGGTGTAAAAATCAATGACAAACACTTCGAAGTCATCGTTCGCCAGATGATGCGCAAAATGGAAATCGAAGATCCGGGTGATACCAAATTCCTCCAAGGTGAGTTGATTAACAAGGTTGACTTCCAGGAAGAAAACGACAACATTTGGGAAATGAAGGTTGTTACCGAAGCCGGCGACAGCACCGAATTCCATGAAGGTCAAATCATCACTCCGAAACAGCTGCGTGATGAAAACTCACTGCTGAAACGCCGTGACCAGAAATTGGTTGAAGTCCGCGATGCCAACCCGGCTACCGGTAAACCGATTCTCCAAGGTATCACACGAGCTTCTCTGCAAATTCGTAGCTTCATCTCCGCCGCATCCTTCCAGGAAACAACGAAGGTGCTTACCAACGCAGCCATCAACGCTCAGGCAGACCACTTGCTTGGCTTGAAGGAAAACGTTATCGTAGGTCACCTCATCCCGGCAGGTACCGGTTTGAAACGATACCAAAACCTCGAGGTTTCCTCGATGGAAGAATACGAAAGCCTGATGGCTTCCAAAGAATAAAATTTCAAGGGGTTAGCCAAACACTAACCCCTTTTTTAATGATTAGAAATTACACAATTATGAATAAGCAAGAACAAAAATTAGACCTCAACCTCAGCGAAGAGGTAGCCAAAGGAAAATACTCCAACCTCACCATCATTACTCATTCCGACAATGAGTTCATTTTGGATTTTATCGCCATGCTTCCCGGCATGCCCAAGGGTGAAGTAAGTTCTCGCATCATCCTTACTCCTCAAAATGCCAAGAGATTATTGGTGGCATTGCGTGAAAGCATTGGTAAATTTGAGGAAAAGAATGGCCGAATCGAAGAGAGACAGAATGTTATTCCGATGATAGGCGGCGATGGCGGGCTGGCGTAAAAAATCAGATTACGAAAAAAAAGCCGCAGATCCCTGCGGCTTTTTTTGTTTACAATAGTTATTGTATTGCTGGTGGCGGCGGGGTGTTACCCTCATCTTTGCCGCCTCCGTTCAAATTGTACCAATCCACCTTCCGTGAGAAGAACATCACCACACCGAGGATGATGAAGATAAAGATACTGCCTGCCAACAGGGCGTAATCCTGTAGCTGGATGATGGTAAAAAGATAACCGTAAAGCACCACCAGCACACCGCCCACAAAACCGCCTTGTGCCCATGATTTCAGCACGGCTTTAGAGTATAGGGTGATGAGGATGATGGTGGCCAAAGCGGCAAGAATATAGGCTAAATTGAAGGCCAAATACTCGGAGAGGGAAACCAGCAACGTGTAAAACACAATCAACGCAACGCCCACCAACAGGTATTGTAGCGGATGGACACGTTTTTTGCGCAAAATCTCCACAAAGAAGAAGACCAGGAAGGTAATGGTAGTGAAGAGGATCGAGTATTTCACGCAGCGGGTGGCCTTCTGGTAGCCATCCACCGGCAATAGGAAAGTGACTCCAAAGGTGGTGTGTTGGGGAAAAAAATTCTTTTCATGACTGTTCCATGATTGCGGGAAATCGCGGTTGAGGTGCATCATTTTCCAATGTGCATCAAAGCCGTCTTTACGGATTTCCTTGTCAGAAGTGAGAAAATCGCCCGTGAAACTGGGATTGTTCCAGTTGGAGTGGAGATTCACATCAGTATTACCGCCGATAGGCGAAATCATCAGTTGCTCAGAACCTTTCAGCGAAAGCGACATGGAGAAGGGAATGTTGTTCAAAAGAGAATCATCTGTTGAACAGGTATCTTCAAGATTGACGATGGCATGTATCCCGTCACCAGAGACCACGTCCTGATTATAAAGTCCGGCCTCAAAGCGATAGTTTTGGTCGCCAAGTTGAATGTCTAACTGGTTCTCTATTCCTCGTAAATCGGTGATACCCATTGACAAAATGGCGCGTTCGAGGCAGAGCTCCTCCAAGGGAATATCTTTAAAATCTTTTTTGCTGAAATTGCCCGTGATTTTCAGGTTCGAGTGGTACACCACCACATCGTAAATACCTCTATGTAAAGTTTCTGTGGTCACATCGCCTGTAATCTTCAAGTTTTCAGGCATCACCTGCAAGAAACATTTCTCAGAGGCTTTCCCATTTTCATTGTAATAGGGGATGGAGAGGTAGGGACCGACCAGGTTTTGGTCGTGGGCCCATTTCCCGGAAACTTCTACTACGGCTTCGCTTCTCAATGACTCTCTTTCGTCAATCAAATTACTGATCAGCATGGCCGGAATTAAAAGAATAAGAATCAGCCCCAAAATGATGAGGGCCTTCAAAAACAGGAAAAGATTGGACTTTTTAGACATAATTTTTTTTCAATGGACATCTGTTTTTCATCATGGCATGACACGCACTTGACATAGACTTTGTGGAGTCCGTTGCACAAAATCCGAGAAATAAAACGCTGAGAACGGAAGAAATAGTATATAAGATGTCGTAAAAATCTTACCCTCTTCTGCTACAACTTTTTCAGTATCGGTGAGCGGCTCATGTCGGTAGGATTGGTACCGGGAACCCCTTCGGGTACGGGTATGCCAAGCTTTTCAAAATGCTTTTTCCAATACGCGGGCAGGTTGCCTTTAGCATCGCGCCAGTTCATCGGTTGCAACGGGAAAAGGCCGCCGAAGACCACCTCGATGAGTTCCGAACAGTAGTAGGCATCGTTGTCGGGCAGGAAGGCCTCGTCGTACGGCTTTCCGACAAGACTCTTGGCACGGGCGATAACGGCGGAGGTGTCAAAGGGTTGGGTAAGGCGATATACGTCAAAGGTACTTAACATGGAGAATCTTCTTTCAAACTCTCTAAAAGATCTCCGCAGCACACCTTCCTCTGGTAAGGCCTCTATTATCCACACGTTATCCGCGCTATCGCGTTCCACTAACGCTACGTGTGTGTATTCTCCTGTACTGGCAGTAATGGCCTTATCCATCTCAGACCACCCTTTACAAAATATCAGGTCACCGCTTTGTAGGGTGTGTTCGTTGAGGCACGCCACGTTAAGTTCCGCCAATCGGTCGCGTTGCTGTGCGTCAGCGGTGGTAGGCAACAGCAAGGCTAGGAACAACAATATGAATGTTAGCGGTTTCATACGCAAAAGTTGGTGGGTATTCAGCCCGCAAAGATACAACAAGTTCGTTAAACTGAAAATTGAAAATTGAAAGATTAGAGATGAAGAGATGAAAGGATTAAAGGATGTAGGGCTGTCATATTATGGCAGCCCTACATTTGTCATAACATGGCGGCTAATCGGTGGTTTTTTTAGGGATGCCTATAAGACTAAAACGTCCAAATCATACCTTAATAATGTACATTTGGACAAAATAATTTATAATCTTGTCCAAATATATGGTTAAAAGTATAGATTTGGACGTTTTGTGGTTGGAGGTGTGTACTGAAATGAACGCCGTAACGTGGGGTTTGAAAGGCCTCTCGCATCTGTCTGAGGCACGGGCGGCAGGTATGGAAGAACACCGCAGGTGATGCCGCGGAAAAGAGAATTGCACTTAAAGGGGATTTGATGGCACAAGTACAGTTAATTCCCAGACGGATTTCTCCTTCCAATAAAAAGATGTAATCTGATGAGTGTGAGAATCACAAGACTGACCAAGAAACTGGTGGTAGCTATGGAAGCGAAATATGAGCAAGCGGGTAGCAGGCGATTCCAAAATCCCAATGAAAAGTGCAGACCTTTTAACAGCTTATAGCATGTGACAGCTAATGGTGACAGGTTCGTCTCTTCTTCGTAGCCAGCGGATAAGAAACTGAGCAGCAGAACGATACAACCCAGCACAATGCAACTGAATAGAAATATTTTGGCAAATTGCCGAAGAGTGTCTCGACTAAACATCCTGTGCAGCATAAATAGCAGAAATTATCTGGGTTTTTTCAGCCCGCAAAGATACGACAAGTTCGTTAAATTGAAAAATGAAAGATTAGAGATGAAGAGATTAAAAGATTAAAGGGGGATGTAGGGCTGTCATATTATGGCAGCCCTACATTTGTCATAACATGGCATCCAATCGGTCGGTTTCGCAGGGACGCACCGCGTGTGTCCGGTTCCCCTTACACGCTCCCGTCAATGGAATAAAAATCAATGAGGAAGAGGTACAATCTGCCGTTCTTTTTATGGAAGTGGAAAATCCTTGTTTCCCCTCCAATAGTGGATGACTTATTTTCGGTTATAACAATCCGTAGAGAGTTCTTTTCCATCTTTTTATAAAAGGCAAGATCTTTTTTCAGTTTTTTCAGGTAGCTCGCATCCGCACCCTCCTTACCCCGTGTTAGGATGAGGTTCTTGATGGCATTGCTCATCACCGTTTTGTCCTCACTTTGGTCGATGAACACGCCCTCCCTGAAAATGGTTTCCCGCTGGAAGACAGGAGTGTATGTATATTGGAAATGATTGATTTTTAAATTCTTGAAATCAATAGATTGAAAGAGCGATTCAGAAATCCAAAAAGGAAGAGTGTATTGATAGACATTTCTGTTAGGGTCAAGACTATCCAATTGGGAATATTCGGGATAGCAGCCATTTGCGTAAAGAACAGTTAGTCCAATTTCAGGGTCGATGAACCGATTGATTTCTTTTATGGAGGAGCATGAAAAGAAAAGACGCAGCTGTTGAGCGAGATTTTCCGGAAGGGTGTCGTCCTCAATATTGTCATGGGGCATTTCTTCCATTGTGGCCAAATTCCGTTCCACGGTAGCAATTATAGCACTCGTGTCGGGGACGGGAGTTGCTGTGCCGTCCAATTCTTCAGTCGCCAATTGTCCGCAGGCGATGCACGGCAGGAAGGCAAAAAGCAACAATGTGAACGTTAGCGGTTTCATACGCAAAAGTACGGTTAATTTTCTGGTTTGAAGCGATTACCGTCGAATTTCAGGGAGAAAGAGAAATCTTTCATGTAGCTGTCGATAATCCATGGATAGATAGCTTGTGCCGTGAGGGAGTCGTTGTAACCCATCAGCTCCTCCATCAAGTAGTTATGAATGTCCGTTTTGTAATTCAGCGTTTTCTTTTTTGCATCATATGAGAAGGGGAAAGAACAGCTGCATAGCGACAGTTGCGGACTTTCGGCAAAAGCAGGATAGTGGAGATTCAGCTCCCCATCCTTTATTTGTATGACATAAGCAGTTTGAAGTGTGCACCAACCAGACAGTCGTTCTGTACCCAGCAAAAGGTACAATCCTTTTTCCTCATTCAATTCATCGATAGTATGAATGTTGGTCATCATTGGAAATCGTACAGCCTGATTGGTGCCGTTGGCGTGCCACACCAGAATGGGATGGTCTTCGTATTGCTTTGTTCCGTCGATATAAGCCCTGATATTATAGATTGTCACCATCCCGTTAAAATCTGCTGTTTTGTTCAAATTAGGGATGTCGGAATCAATATGGATGGGATGGTTATTGATGGCAGAAACAATTCCATCCGCAGTGGCGGAAGCAGCAGAGAGTGCGTCAAAACCTTTAGGGTAATCCCCTTCCGTATAGGTTGAAAGAATGTGCAAATTGCGATTGATGGAATCCAGTTGTGTTTGCAAGGATATGGGATAGGATAAAGACGAGGACTGTGTCGTATGGATCTTGTCCGTTGTCTCTTTTTGAGAGGTTTTATACTGGCAGGAACCGCCCAAAATAAGCAACACAAGGCACAAACTAATGACAGGCGGTTTCATAATCGAAAATATTCTTTATCATTTGAGTGTATTGTTTTAGGAATTTTGGTTGCAAAAGTACGAATAATATTACACGTTTCTGTCGAAGGAATAATAATCAATAAGGAAAGTCAGAAATATAAAAACCTTCCGATTGGCTTTTGGTCATCGGCTTGTCATACAGGTAGATATGATTCTTGTCTTTCCCCAAGATAGCCTGCCATTCGCTATATTTCCGTAAGACTTCTATGGTATGAAAAGTAGCCATATCGGCATCTACAACCTCAATTCCTTCGCAGTAGATTTTGTCACCCACTCGCAAATATTCTCCTCCAAGTACCTCATAGTCATCGCATTTTCCCATCACGGTCAGAAAATCGTCGTAAGGAGGTTTTTCTTGTTCTATATAAAAGTAAAGGTAATTTTTGTCCTTGAAATAGTTCACGATAGGGTTTATACGATAATATTCGTTGTTTCTCCGAGCAACAGAGTCCTCGCTGTCGTAGATATTGATGAAAGATTTGCAATCCACCACCTCTGACACAGGATGTAGAGCGCCATTCATCTTTACATATTTCACTTCGAGGGTTTTTCCAGAGAAGGGGAGTATTGACGGATGAATAGATATGTGGAGGACATTTGCCTCTTTGGGTTCAGAATGCCAAACGAAACCAGTGCCTTGCTGCGTGCATGGGCAATGTCGGTTGCAGGCGACGCACAGCAGGAGAGCGAGGAATAACAATGGGAATGTTAGCGGTTTCATTCTGATGTCGTGGGTAATTCTTGTGGTTCGTCCCAATAGTATAGTATACTGTGATATTTTCCAAATGGTACGTGTTGGATATATATTACTTCAAAATCTTTTGCTTTAACGTCCAGATAGGTGTTGGTGGGAAAGCAATATACGAGGCTGTCATCTCGCAGATAGGTCGCTTCATGGTCAAGGACAATAGTGTGAGCAGGGTTGAGGTCTAGTACTTGGATAAAAGGCAATTTAAACAATCCTTTAGGATAGGCATATACGTGGTTCTCATCCTTAGCAATCATATCCTTTACTATAAATTGATAGGAGGCAGTGTCAATGTTGATGCCGTAATCTACAGGATTGAAAAGTATAGTGCCGACTTTTTTCTGAACAATCTGGTTCTCGCCTTGTAAAGTGTCAATATAGTATGGAAGACCGATGTACAGGTTCTCGTCTGCAATAAATAGATTCGCTTTCAGACATTGGATGTCTCCTTGGGAGTGAAAAGGAACGATGCTGTCAGATTCTTTTGAAATATAGTGGTAATAGTGGTCTTTCATTTGAGGCTTCTTCTCGCAGGAGACCAGAAGGGCCATATATGCAACAATTAGTGAAGCGAAGATTATTTTCGTTGAATGCAGCATAGGTTTATAGAAGAATCAAAATTGTGTCTATTTGCGATATCGCAAGCATGTTCATAATTTCTAATTGTTATATCTAATAATTCTGTATCTAAATTCGATAAATCATCCCATTCTCTACATTTAATTTGGTCTATGATTATAAAACGGGGATGTCCATTGTCAGTTTTATCTACTAAAATAATCAATAGGGGACTTCCATTTTTAATGTTTTCACGCCGCACCTTTGAATTTTGCGAAGTCCGTTAAACAAAATTCCAAAAGGAAACGACGCTGCAAATTTACATATTATTTTTTCATTCCCAACAGTTTAGTAATATTTTTATAAAAATTTTAGGTGGGGTAATATATTGATAACCAATGTGTTATAAATATCAAATCATGCCTAATCTCTGTATATTTGAAACAGGGCATTACTACCATACCCACATCAATTCTCCATCGCACACCCAGCGGTTGTGATTGTCGAAATGCCCGTCGCCGCATACACCAAATGAAAATTCTTTGCTTTCCAAATCAAGAATGCAGCAATCCTCACGGTCTATCCATACATTACCCAACCAAGAACAACGTCGGGTGAGAAACGCCACCTTTTGTTTGTCTGGCGAGATAATGTGAGCACCTTCATATTCCGCATCGTAACTAAGAGAAATGGTATCCCTTCCGTCAATCAATATAGGCTTCCCGTATGCGGAGTCGCAGCGTTTTTCCTCATCGGCAAGAATTACTATTAATTCGGTAAATTCTATTTTGCGATGGCTATCAATGGGAATACAATAGGCCACCGTATCAAATGACCAAAAATAATCTTGTTCCCAAGGCTCATCAAAAATCGTGTCAGGAATGGGGTCAAGTCGTTTTTCTTCAGGGATAAAATAATAGACCACCTCCATCTTGCCGCGCGACATGCGAGACCGAATGATCCAATCCACATAACCATCTTGGTTGCGATCAGCAACCGTATCGCAAATAAATAGCGCATCCCTCTCAAAAGACAACGTGTCCTTGCCCTTAATCAATTGAAAGGTGGGATTGGGCTCTATGAAGGTATAGATGCACTTTGCTTCATAGCAGCTATTGTTGATTTTCACCCATTGGAAAAAAACAAGATGTTGGTCTGTGGAATCTGTCAGGGTCATGATACAGTCATTGGTAATACTACTACAGGAGACAGCTTTCGGTCCGTTGCAAGAAGAAAGGAAATAGGATAATAAGAAAGAGATTGTATAAAGAAATATCTTAAAGTTAATGATTTTTTTTGATTTTACCATAGGGTATTCTGTTGTTAAATTCATCAGACTCTCTCATAAAAACAGTGCCGAATTTATGCTTGTTAATTGTATCTCCATTATAATATGGGTAATAAGGATTCTCTTTTTTATCATTAATACCATAGTAACCGCAAAGAGCAAGCCACCTATAATCAAAAGGGGACTTCTATTTTTACTCTTTTCGCACCGTCCCTCTGAATTTTGCGAAGTCCGTTAAACAAAATTTCAAAAGGAAACGACGCTGCAAATTTACATACTATTTTTTCATTCCCAACAGTTTAGCAATATTTTTATAAAAATTTTAGGGGGGTAATTTATTGATAATCAATGTGTTATATTAAACTAATTCATTCCAAGTCTTTGAATTTGCTCGTAACGCATCATATTGTAAACCAAGCTTGTCAGGATGTTTCTGGCGGCATTTCGCGCAAAACCCACGGCGCGACTGAACATCCCGCGCATGCTCTGCTCGCAATAGCCGAACACGTGTTCAACCCGCGCCCGAGAATCTTGAACATCAGCACGTAATCGTATGGTTTCGCTCCGACATTCGTCAGTTTTTCTTTGTAAAGCCCCGCTTCAAGGGTTTCTCTAAACATCTCGAAATCAACCACTTTCAACAATTTTTCCAAAGGATTGCCGAGCGAGCACAATTTTGCGGTGTTTTCTTCCAAATCAAATAATCCGCAGATTCCGGTCCGTTTGTAGGTTTGCCTTTTCCATTTTAATGTCGCTCAAATTATTCTGCAAATATACAAATAATTATTTGATTATCAAAGATTTATATCATTTTTTTAATAAAACATTTGGAGCGAAGTGGCATATCGCAGTTGGAATCGGCTCGAAAATATTGATTCTGTTAAATTGATATTTATTTAACAAAACAGGAAAAATAATAACGAAAATCGTGCCATTTTACGTTATATATTCCTGAAAATCAATTAGTTTTAATTAGAAGTCACCAAAAAAGTAAAATACGGTATGGGAGTGAAAAATTCTGATAAGGAGATGATATAACCATTTTCATAGATCAACAGAGATTCCTTCATATAAGAAATAGTGTAAACAAGGCATAGACAAGGCAAGGAATAAGGGCAGTTAATGAAATGATAGTACAAATTTTAACACCAACCCCTTTCGGATGAGTGATGAGGAAAATCCCCCAACACATAAAAAAAATAGGCACTCCAAACGCGATAAGAGTAAGTGCATGCTGACTGGCAGAATGGTGCTCAACAAGATTCCCCCCATTACACCAGATACCTATTAACGGGATGAAAGAAAGAAGGATAAAGAAGATATAGTATCGTGAAAAAGCACTATCCATAAAGGGTATGGCCTGCCTGTTTTTGATGAGGCTTTTCATTTCTATAGGCAATTTGGGAACCACAGTCTTGAATCCATTTTCAGGATTTGTAGTTATAGCCATTTTGGCCACAATGTCAGTCGAGTCTGCCCAACATATATATATAACAGCAGTTGCTGCAGAAATTGGGATAAAGAGAAGAATCTCTTTAAGTTGGTGGTTATAAGGGAAAGTACAGGATAGAAAGAAGAGAAAATCTGTGGTAAGAATGACTATAAATCTCAAAAAAGGAACATCTCTTTTGGTTTTATTTTTTTTGAATAGCCAAATAAATGTATTGAAAATAGGAAACATTGAATAATACAGAAAGACAAGAAGAAAATCTTGCATATCCGAATTCCTAAACTTTAAATAAAAAAGGATGGGCAGGAATAGCCCCAATAATGAAATGGTTTTGCACATTCTCCATCGAAAATTGTGGATTTCACCTAAAGAATGCAGCCATACCTCGTAAAACTGGAGGTGCTTCCCTTTAACAATGCCAGCCTCAGGCAGGAGCGAGTCGGCGAAATCATTAGAATAATAGTGCGTCCAGTCGCTTGAAAATACTGGGTGCGGCTGGCAACGGGCAGTGATTTCTTTGAATCGCCCTGAAGTCATAACAGATTTTTCATTCTTTTTCTACAAAAATGATAAAATCCCAATCAGCGGGATTCCCAACTCCTACACTTGGTGTGTACAAGAATACTGCGACTTTTTTGTTGGTCTTGCTATAATAATGCTGAAATTCAGGCTGCTTGGATATGGTTCCCCAAACGTTTTCAATCATGGTTTCATCTACAAGATTATAATTCCAGGGGAGCGATTGTTGTGCACCAGAATAATCAATGACGCAGATTTTGTCGTTTCCTGGGTAGAGGAGTCCAGAGGTTTGAGCAGGTAATTCCATGAAGGAAGTTGGGAAATGGAGATTCCCGCATCCCATCCAAAAAATACCTCCATAAAAAAGGAGCTGGCTGGGGTTCTCATAGAATAATTTTATATATCCAAAATCAGTAGGAGGACAATACGTTGCCAAAAAGGGGATGGTGTCAGAGGAATCATTAACACTATCAACATTCACAGTGGTATATCCCTCATAATGAAAGGTTTGGTAATCCACTTTCATAATCAGAATATTGCTGTCAGCTCCCGGAATATCAATTTCTACAGGGCCTGGTTCGGGAGTGACAGGATCAACGGGTTCTTTTTCACAACTGAATGCAAGAGCAGCGAGGAAGAATATTCCTGTCATTTTCCATAGATGTTTAAACAGAAAATGTTTCATTTGTTACAGAGATTTTGTGCTCGCAAAATAATGGAAATATTATTTGTTCTTACGCCTTCTCCACGGCTGCTGCGAAGTCCTTCGCACGGGCTGCTCCCTCGCCGGTGTTGATCAGCACGGTCTCGCCATCTTTGATTTTCCCCTCTGCCAAGGCCTGGTAGAATCCGGCAAAGCAGACCGCCGCCGCCGGACCGAGCATCACGTTGCGCTCGCGTTTCGCAATCTTCGCATAATCCACCAGCTCGGCCTCTTTCACCCTCACGAAGCCACCTCCGCTTTTTCGCACGATGGGTGCCACAATGGGGAACATGCCCGGCGTGCCAGTAGAAAGGATGGATACCTTGGTCTGCGGGTTGGCGATGGAGGGGAAGTTCTTCTCGTAACCTTCTGGGAAACCGTCTTTTTCCGCTTTTTCCCAACCTTGTACCATCGGGTCGCAAGTATCTTGCTGAACCAGAATAAGTTTCGGTAACTTGGCATTTGGGAAAGCGGTGCTGATTTCGCGCACGCCCTTGTCCACCGCGATGGGGCCGGTACCGCCGCTCACCGCCTGAACATATACGTCGGGCATCTTTCCCATCTGACGCAAAAATTCAAAAACCATCGTCTTCTTTGCCTCCACCCTAATAGGATCGATATTACCGCCAGAAATTAGCAGATTGTGGCTCTTTTGGTACTCAGCCGCCTCGCGCTTTGCTGCGCCGTAATCACCCGTAGAAATGACCAAATTTTGGTTATATGAGCGGATTTCGTCCACGGTGTCTTGGCAAACGCAGTTCGGAACGAAAACATTCAACTTGATACCTGCCAGCGCTAAGTACTTACTAAACGCCGTTGCTGTATTCCCTGTGGAAGCGATACAATATTCTTTAATGCCATTTTCTTTCATAATGGCTGCTCCCATTGCAGCAGCTACATCTTTGAAAGTGTTCGTTCCACCGTTCAAATCATTTCTGTAAACCATTACTTTACAGTCAATTCCATATTTTTCTTTGGCAAATTTTTCCAAAAAATCCCAATTCTCAATCGGAATGGCACCTTCATTACAAGTGACAATATTCTTTTTGTCTTCCAAAGGTAAGAAGTCGAAATAATGCCAAAAACTGGTTGGATTCCCTTTAAAAAGTTCGGGCAACTGATGATAGTCGGCCGTATATTGCACTTCAACATAATTGCTTCCACAAGCAGGACAAACTTGGTTGTGATTAAACCATTCGTTAAAGGAGGCAATTTCGTGACCACACTTTTTACAGATTAATTTGTATTTCATAGTTAATTAATTTTCAAATATTTATGAATTTTTCCGAGAAATTTTCTTTGCTTCAACCACGACGGCCTCTTTCAAAATTTCCGGTGTGAGAATTTCGACAGAAGTTCCCAAAGTCATCCAATCTCTGATAAAATCTGTAGTAGGTTTGACATTTAGGTAAAAAATGGAGTAGCTGTTCTTTTTCTCAATCTGGCGCTGAGAAACGTGAATAGGATTTCTCAATAGTTGGTCTGCCAACAAAGAGGGAACTTTGAAAGTGATTTCCATGGTCGGAATTTTTTCCAGGCGGCTGCCGTAATTTTCCACCAATAATTCCCTCAAAGTTGCATTTTCCACGGGTTCAAACGTTTCTTCCAACAAAGAAATGCTGGCTACCTGTTGAAGATTCAGCAAATGAAATTCTTGGTTGGAATCAGCACCTAAGAGGTACCAACAGCCCTTGTAATTTTTAATTCCCATAGGTTGAAAGGAATCGTAAGTTACTGATTTTGAATTGCTCATTGGAAAAATTTCCACTTTTACCAACCTTTTTTCCTGAATGGCTTTGGTAACAACAGTGATGAAACCTTCTCCACCCGCTTGAACATTTACGGAAATGAAAGGCAGTGTTTTGTTGTCATTTTCCAATACTTGGCTCAATGAAATTAGCCCCAACAACTTGGAAACCAGTTGGGTGTGCTGGCTGTTGGGCCGGATGTAGTAGGAATTGGTGCTTTTTTTACAAAGGATGGGGATATTGAAAGTTTTTTCAATTTCCTTTCGGTGGTTATGAAAGGAACGGAGGGGGTAATCCTTTCCATTTGACATTCCGCTTTTTGCCCATTGGGAGCAGATTTCTTCAAATGTAATACCCTCAGTACCAGATTGATAAATAGTGTTGAGCAGCCAGATGCTTCGATTGAAAGAGGTTTTGTTCATAATGATAAGTTTGGATTATTTCATCAAATTTTTGTTGTGGAATTGTTCGATTTTGTGCCACATTTGAACTCTGTCGAGTCCTCTGACGTTGTGTTCGTGTGTGGTGTAGGGGAAGTAGTTGATTTGAATGTCGTCGAGAACGGATTGGTGGAGGAGTTCTAAGCTATGTTGTTGAACAACAGTATTGTCTTGTTGTCCGTGCATGATGAGAAGGGGACATTTCAGCTTATGGATTTTGTTGATGATGTTGGCATGTTCGTAGCCTTCAGGGTTCTCTTGCGGTGTGTCCATGTAGCGTTCACCATACATAATTTCATACCATTCCCAGTTAACGACGGGTCCGCCGCAGGTTGCGGAGGCAAAAACGTCGGGATGTTCGGTCACCATGGTGAGTGTCATGAAACCGCCGAAGCTCCAACCGTCGATGCCCATTCTGTTTTTATCGATGTAAGGTAATGATTGTAAGTAATTTACACCAACCATCTGGTCTTGGCTTTCCAAAACGCCAAGCTGGCGATGGATACATTTTTCAAATGCCGCGCCACGGTTGCTGGTTCCTCTGTTATCCAAAACAAAGATGATGTAACCTTTTTGCGCCATGTAATGCAAGAAGGAGCCAGCTGACATGTAAGTATTTGTAACTAATTGAGAATGAGGACCTCCGTAAACATAAACCAAGCAAGGATATTTCTTGCTCTTATCGAAGTGAGGCGGGAAAATCATATTGCAATAAAGTTCGATGCCTTCTGCATTTTTCAATGAAAAGATGGTATCGTACCCCAGTTCGCAGTCGGCAAAAGGATTTTTGGATTCTTTGAACATGCGCAAACTTTTGCCATCGCTGCTGCCGGCAAAATATTGAAGGGGAATGTGCAAACTGCTGAATTGGTCAAAAAAGTATTTTTTGTCGGCGGACATTGTAATGGTGTGAGTGCCGGAAGCTGGAGTAAGGTTGGTAAGTGCGCCGGTGGAAATGTTTACAGCATAAAGATATTGATCAACCGAATTGTCTTTGTTGGTCATAAAGTAAACATATTGTTGTTTTTCATCCATGCCCAGATCTTCGATGACGGGCCAGTTGCCCTTAGTGATTTGTTTAATCAACTGACCATCAAAGCTATAGAGGTAAAGATGGTTCCAACCGTCTCGGTCGCTATGATAGATGAAATTGCCGTTGTTCAGGAAAAGAATGCGGTGTTGGGGTTCAACGTAGCGGGCATCGGTTTCTTCGACCAACACTGCCAATTTTTTGCCGGTTACAACGTCGTAGCGGATAAGTTTGGAATGGTTCTGCTCACGATTTAAGTGTGTGATATACAGATATTTTTCATCGGGAGAGAAGGTTACATTGGTTAAAAATTCGCCATCTGCGAGGTCGGTTTGTATGTAGTGATAAACAGTTCTTTTTTGTTGCAAGGACTGTTTAGCGTCGAAGATGCCGACTTTCACTTGATGGCTGGTGCGGCCGGCCATGGGATATTTGATGTTCTTGAAGTAAGCGATGTGGGCGGCACCCTCGCCATCGCTGGTTTGCAACAGCGGATAATCTTCCACCATGGATTGATCCATACGGTAGAAAGCGATGTAGTTGCTCTTAGGGGAGAAGTACCAACCTTCGTTGATTCCCCATTCGCTGCGGTGAACGGCTTCCCCAAAAACAACATCCTTGGCGGTGTCGGGACAGAGTATGATTCTCGCATGGACGGGGTTGCGCATATCGTTGACATAGAATCCATTAGCATCTTCGCTCTTGTAAATGTAAAGCGCGTTATTGTTGTCTTGATCCACCACATCAATGTTTTCCGTAGGGTCAGCAGCCATCGCAAACTGCTTGGTTTTCAGGTTGTAGGTAATGTAGCAGGCCCCTTTTTGTGGATGTATGGCGTAGATTTTGAATGAGTTTTGGTCAATCCATTCCCACGCGGTAGAAACTTTGCCACCGGCATTATTGAAATCAGCCTTTGTGCTGTTGCTTCTGCCCAAAGTCCAATTGTAAAGTTGGGAGTAAGCGAAGAGTTTGACCTCTTTTCCGTTCTTGACGTCTGTTGCCATCATCGCATCGTCGGCATCATTGTAATAAGTATATTGAGATGTTGTGGGACGCCAAGTCAGTGACTTTACGCGGTCGTAGCGATATTTTCCTTTAAAAATGCCTTGCAAGTCAATTTGTTCTGTTTGGGCAACCAGGAAATGTGCGGTTAAAAAAAGGAGGGTGAAAATGAAAAATTTTTTCATGATATGAAGGATTAATAATTAACTAATCAATTGAAGTTCAATAGATTATACAATTAAACTTTGAATTTCGTTCATAATTTTTGTAGCGAGGGAGTTGGCAAATTCCTCGTTTTTTCCTTCGGCGTAGATTCTGATAATCGGCTCGGTGTTGGAGGGGCGGAGGTGAACCCAACCTTCTTCAAAATCGATTTTTACGCCGTCGATGGTGTTAACCTCTTCGCCTGCATATTTGGCAGCCATTTTTTTCAGAATGTCAGGAACATTCATGCTGGGTTTAAGTTCGATTTTGTTTTTTGAAATGGTGTATTGTGGATATTTTGCGCGAATTTCGCTGCATTTCATACCGGTTTTGGCCATGAAGGAGAGGAAGAGGGCAATGCCGACGAGGGCGTCTCGGCCGTAGTGAAGTTCGGGATAGATGACGCCACCGTTTCCTTCGCCGCCAATGATGGCTTGTGTGGCTTTCATCTTTTCAACCACATTCACCTCGCCCACGGCAGCTGCGTTGTAATCTGCTCCATAACTGCGAGTTACGTCGCGAAGAGCGCGGGTAGATGAGAGATTTGAAACCGTGTTGCCTTTCTTGTTCTGCAGAATGTAGTCAGCCACGGAGACCAACGTGTATTCTTCGCCGGACATGGAGCCGTCTTCTTGCAAGAGTGCGAGGCGGTCGACGTCGGGGTCGACAACGAAGCCGATGTCGAACTTGCCGTTTCGCATCAAATTGGCGATGTCTTGCAGGTGTTGTGGCAGCGGTTCGGGGTTGTGAGTAAAGATGCCAGTGGGTTCGCCATTGAGAATTTCCACTTTGTTGACGCCTAATCGTTTGAGCAGCAGCGGAAGAGCGATGCCGCCGGTGGAGTTCACACAGTCTAAGGCCACTGAAAAGTCGGCTTTTTTGATGGCTGCCACATCTACAAGTTCCAACTGAAGAATTTTGTCGATATGGTCGTTAATGGCATTTTCGTAAGTGGTGTATGTGCCGAGTTTGTCAATTTCTGCAAATGTATATTCTTGTTTTTCAATAATTTCCAGAACTTTAGTTCCATCTGCAGCTGAGATAAATTCACCGTTTGCGTTTAAAAGTTTCAAAGCGTTCCACTGCATCGGGTTGTGGCTGGCGGTGAGGATGATGCCGCCGTCGGCGTGATGATGCGTAACTGCCATTTCCACCGTCGGCGTGGTAGACAAACCGAGGTCAATAACATTTACGCCTAAAGCTTGTAATGTACTGCAAGCCAATTTATTAACCATTTCACCAGAAACACGTGCATCGCGTCCAATGACGATGGTGAGAGGTTTTTCATCATTTTTGAGAAAAGTAACAAAAGCAGAAACGAATTGAACCACATCGATGGGTGTTAGGTTATCGCCTACTTTTCCGCCAATAGTTCCGCGGATACCGGAGATGGATTTGATAAGTGCCATAGTTATTGATTGTTAATTATTTGCCAATCTGATTTCGATGCCAACTTGCAATTGCAGTACAAACAGGCCTTTCTTGTAATCGCATTCGACATCGGGCATGCTGGCTTTAGCCGATAGGGGAATGAGGTATGTGGGAGTAAAGCCCAAGCCAATGCGAAAAGCCTGCCCGAGTCGGGCTTGGATTTGTGCAACTGCGCCTATACCAAGCATTTGCGCGCGATGCGCGACATTACTGTGGGTGGATAAATTGTTGGTTTCTTCCCACGAGGTAACTATTTTATTGATATAATTGTAGGAAATGTCACCGCCTAAGCGAATCATGAAGTTGTTCCAAAGTGTGTGGGTGTAAAGAGCGGAAAATCCACCCTTGTATTTGGCAATCTTGGTTGAAAAACCTTGATTATCAACATCTTCTTTATGTCCTGCATAATCAAAGTTGATTTGAAAATCTAAATGTTCATGCCAACCATCAATGATGAATGAAGCTCCGCCGCCTAAGGTTTTGTTGAGCATTTCATCGTTGGAAAATTCTTTGTTGAACCGTAACTCCAAGCGCTGAGCCTGTGCTAAAAAAGAGCACGACAGTAAAAGAACGAAAACGGATAAGTAATTTATTTTCAGCAATTTCATATTAAAAGTCTTCACAATAATTATCTAAAATGTAGAAGCGCGTTCCTTTGTCTGCTTTGTAATATTGTCCGCCGGGATGTTTGGCCCACCAGTCCAGATTTAGCCAGCAGTTTTTGAATTTATCAACGCGGTAATGGATTTTGCCAGTCCACACACCACGGTAACGAGCAGCTATATAATTGGCAACCAGTTGCATATCGGCTTTACCGAGATTTATTTCTGTAAAAGCGTGACCGCCAAGGGAACTGTGGGCAGCTGTTATTCGGGCGTCGCCTCCAATGGAGAGGAGCATGGAACAAACTAAGATGGCGAAGTCATCGCAGTCGCCATTCAAACCATTATGGATTGAGTTAGAAGCATTTTGGTAATAGTCACCAGAACTGGGGTCATTTATGTAATGCCAGTTGTTGTAGCAATAGTCAAAGATGTCACAGATTTGTCCAATGTTGAAATTGCCTTCAGATTGGGAAGCCACATTAACAGCTTTGTTTCTTACTGTGGCGCTTTTATAGTCGCATGCTTTGACGAGTCTGTACTTTTTACCGGTTAAAGTATTGAGATTTAGGGCATTGCTGGCAATTTTTCCCAAAGTTGTACGATGGTGGGTGACGGTGGTTTTAATGGGAATGGGTTTGGGTAAAGTTTTGAAACTCAGATATTTCTGTTTGAATTTTCCCATTGAGGTTTGAAATTCAACGCAAAAGGAATATTCTGTGCTGGGTGTCAGCTTGCTGATATTTGCTTTTAAAATGTTGGAACCCTGAGAGAGTTTTGCGGGGACAGTGAATGCAATGCCGTTTGGCCCTTTAACATGGAAGGAATAGGAGATTACGTTAGGGCTGATGGCTTCAAGTTCTGCGTATAAAGTAGCATAGGTAGAGCGGACATTGTCAGCGGGAAGAGTTCGCAAAATGCATACAGAATTTTGTGCAATATTCTTATTGTCAATTGTATCTAATACTTGGCCATGCAATAAAACGGCATAGAAACTGCAGAGGAAGCAGCATAAGAATTTTATTTTTACGGACATAATTTTAAATTTGTAGGAAAATTTCGTGGAAGGGATAAATGCCCTTATTTTTGCACAGCCAACGGGCCGCGCGAACAGCACCTTGTGCAAAGATGGCTCGGTTAAATGCTTTGTGACACAGGATGATACAGTCGTCATCGGAGGAATATTTTACAGCGTGTGTGCCAGTTTCTTCCCCAAAACGATGGGCCACAATGTTGATGTCAGCTGCGTCGCTATCATCTTCCAAAGTCCAATCTTTCTTTCTATCTAATTGATTGATAATAATATTCGCGATAGAAATAGCAGTTCCGCTTGGCGCATCTTTTTTTGCTGCGTGATGCGTTTCTTCAATCATGACATCATACTGTTCCTGTTTATTCATCAGCTGAGCCATGACTTCATTGATTTTCATGAACATATTGGCACCGATGGAAAAGTTTGAGCCATAAACAAGCGCATTAGAAGTTTCCCTGCATTGTTTCAACACGTCTGCTTCCACGTTTGTCCATCCAGTAGTTCCGCACACTACAGGGATGTTGGCTTTGAAACAGCGGGATAGGTTTTTCAATACCGTGCTTGGTGTGGAAAATTCAATGGCGACATCGCTGGTAAGAAAAGCATCTTGTTGGGAGGTCCAATCTTCTTCGTTGTCGATGCGGGCAACAATCGTCATGCCTTCGCGAATGACGACTTTTTCGATTTCTTTGCCCATTTTACCGTAACCGAGAATAGAAACTTTTATCATGACAATGGGGTTTGTTTATCGTTTTTCAAGTAGGACAACGTTCTCAACGTGTTGAGTATGAGGGAACATGTCCACGGGTTGGATGCGCATTACCTTATATTTTTCATCCAAAAGGGTTAAGTCGCGGGCTTGCGTGGCAGGGTTGCAACTCACGTAAACAATGCGTTTGGGTGCGGTCATCAAGAGTTGATTTACCACATCGGCATGCATGCCGTTGCGCGGCGGGTCGGTGATGACGATGTCTGGAGTTCCGTGCTCGCGGATGAATTCTGGGGTGAGCACCTTGGCCATGTCGCCCGCATAAAACTCCGTGTTGTTGATGTTGTTGATGGAAGAATTGACCTTTGCGTCTTCAATCGCCGCTTCAACATACTCAATACCAACAACTTTCTTCGCATCTCGAGCTACAAAGTTGGCAATGGTGCCCGTGCCGGTGTAAAGGTCGTAAACCACATCTTCGGGAGTAACCGATGCAAATTCCTTGGCCACACTATAGAGGCGGAACGCCTGCCGACTGTTGGTCTGATAGAAAGAGGCAGGTCCGACTTTGAAATGCAAGTCCCCCATCTTTTCCATCATAAAAGCCTGCCCTTTGTAGGTCTTAAATTCCAAGTCAGAAGTACTGTCATTCATCTTTTGGTTGACCACATATTGCAAAGATGTAATTTCTGGAAATTGTTCCGAAAGAAAATCTAACACACTGATTGCCTGACTGTTATAATCTGTTACAACTAAAACAACCATCAATTCGCCAGTAGATGACATGCGAATGACCATATTGCGGAGTAATCCTTCGTGGTTTCTAAGATTGTAGAAGGGAATATCGTTTTTAATGGCGAAATCGCGGACAGCCAAACGGATTTTGTTGCTTGGTTCTGCTTGTAAATGGCAGAGTTCAATGTCAAGAACTTTGTCGAATTTGGAAGGAACATGGAATCCCAAACCTCTGATTTCAATAGGTTTGCCTTCTTGTTGTGCATGCATGTCTTCGAATGAAAGCCAACGCTGATGGGTGAAGGTGTACTCTAATTTGTTACGATAGTTGTATTGATTTTCTGAAGCCAAAATGGGTTGTGGTTCTGGGTATTCAAAATGCCCCAAATGCTGGAAATTGTCAGTAACTTGTTTTTGTTTGTAGAACAATTGTTGCTGATAATCAAGCATTTGCCATTTACAACCACCGCAGGTTCCAAAGTGTTCGCAACGTGGTTCTATGCGATGCGGCGAAGGAGTGATAATTCGTGCGCAGCGGGCCTCGGCGTAGGTTTTTTTCTTTTTGGTAACGAGGGCATCAATGACATCGCCCGGGACAACGCCCGAAATGAAGATGGTCATTCCTTCGTGTTTGGCTACGGCTTTGCCTTCTGCACCAGCATCTGTGATTTCCAGATTTTCTATCGTGTACTGTTTGAATTTCATCGTTAAAGGGTATAGTCAAAAAGCTTGCAAAAATAATACTTTTTAACAAGTTTTGCAAGAATCAGGAAAGTTTGTTTCAAATGAAACGGATTTCCTTGATCACTTCCCCGCCTAACTTCTCATTTACTTGTGCCATAAGGCTTGAGCGCTGTGCCATCAGTTCAAAACGAAGGCTGGCATTTTCAACTTTTACCGATAAAATCCCTTGTTTACACTTAACACTTTTTATCATACTGCTGAAATTTTCTGGCAGAGTTTGTAAAAAAATGTGAGCGGCAGAATGCTCATTGAACTCTTGTTCCTTGTGATTTTTTTCAAGGAATTTTTGCAATAATGTGGAAATGGGAACGTCGGCCATGATTCTGGGATAAGTAGCATTCATAACGTGTTTTTGAGTTGATTATTTTTGTGTTGATTTAGTTCATGTGAAAGATGATTTGCAATGCCACTTCACTTTTGGTATTGCCTTCTATTTTCGATAGTCCAGAGCTTATTACGGCCCGGTCATCGAAATAGGTTTGCGCAAAACGTGCCTGAATACTGACAAAGGCGAATTGGTAATCCACCATGAAATAGTATCGGACGCCTTTCCCATAGTAACTGTTGATGGTAAAAGTGTAAAGCAGGTCTTGCTCGTAAGCATATTGTCGTTCATCGTAAGAGTCGGTGTTGAAAAGTGCAAATCTCATCTTGATTCCCAAGCTAATTTTATCTACCTGAATACCAATATCTTGAAAGATAAGGAAGCCTTGTTTGAACGGCAGATTGGGAGGAGCATGCCACAGCCAGTCGGCCTCTGTTTTCAGGTTGAGCCAAGACACGGGGGTACAACTGAGTGTGGCGTGCAAAATGTGCTTATTAATTTTGTTTACAGATTGGTAATAGTCGTTTATGCGTGAATTTTGTTCCTTTTGCACGAATTTGTATTTCAAGTTAAAAACCAAATTTCGGGTGATATTGCAACAAAATCGTGCTTGCAACTCGCCCCCATAGGAGGGTTTGTCGGTGTGGAATTTCAGCCAAGTGACGTGGTAATAATCTGCATTGAAAAAAAGTGATGTTTTTCTCCCTAATACGAAGTCAGCGGCTAAATAACATCCTAATTCATTGTTACAACTTGAGTTAGCTGAAATGGCAGAACCGTTCAAGGATATAAATTGTGGTGAATAGTAGCGAAAAAGGAAAGAAAGTTTGCTTCTGGGGTCCATATCAAAAATGGCACCTTGGACGATTCCGAAACCGCTTTTTTGTTGTTGGAAACTCATTCCCGCTTCTCCGAACAATATGGTTTTGTGAAGGATGACCTTGTAGTCAAAGCTGCCATTGGCCACGCTCCTCCCCGCAAAACGGTACTTTTGGTACAACTCACCCCCTGGCGTCACCGGATTGACAAATTGAGTGTTTAGTCCCGTGATTCCCAATTCAAAAATTCTCCTTTTTACTTGAAAATGAGCACCATAGACTCTGTTTCTCGTGGTATTTTGTGTCTCTATCTCTTTGTCGGTTCGATGGTATCCCGTGCTGGTGAGCGACCCTTCGAACCAAGAGTTTCCGTCTTCTCCGATACTGCTTTCCCCGTCAAAGAATCGATGGGAGTAGAAAATTGTTCCGGTGTAGTATGCATTTCCCAGGGTCACTGCCGTTCCTCTGAAGTTGGTGCTTTCGTTCATGGGTGCGGTGGCCCGAATCAATGCCGGAAAGCGCCTTACACCCGCTGCACCCGACCCCTTCACTCCCATACTTCGGCCTCCCAACATAAGCCCTTGTCCGAAACTTAATGTATAATCTCCTATGACACAATTTTTTAGGACTCCAATGTTCTTAAAATTCAAGAACCAACCGTAGTGGTCAAACCCTTGTTTCTGAGTACCTTTGAAAAATTCTTCTCCCGCATCTTTCTCTCCCGACAGTGCCATCGCAAAATGTTCCCCTGAGGTGAAACTATATTTGAAGGTTAGTCGCATGGGATTTCCCAAATAACCACCTTCCCTGCCTTTTTCATAACCCGCCTGCGGTTCTACCACCTGCCGGTATCGAATCAACAAGTTGCTTTTTGACTTTTTGAAGAAGGCGACAAAGGGATTTTTTCCCTTTTGCGTTGCCTTAACTTCTACAAATTTACTGAGTTTCTCTGCCAATTTTTGGTCAAACCCATCAATGGCTGCCAGTTCATAAATGGAAACTAATTCTCCATATTTTTCGATATAAAGTAGCAGTTGATAATATTGATAATCAGTTAGGTGTAATACATTATAAGCCACTTCAGCATCTAATTGATTGAGGTTTATTCTGCCATTTTCGTTTTGTAAATAGATGTCAATGTCTTCAGCGAAATCGAAAATTTCTTCTATGTTGTCGAATTGGTTTTCCAGCCGCTCCATGATTTCTTCCATCAAATTTTCACGTTCCATGATGGAATCTTCTTGCCCATAAGTGGGAATAAGCAATAAGGCATTGACAATCAGCGTTATGAGAAATATTTTGTTTTTCATGTCAAACAGTTTTGGTTAGAAGAGCCAGGCTACGGCGGCTTGCGGCACAAATCCGGCGGGGAGTAGGTACTGGCAGTTGATTCCCAGTAAAAGATGTCGGTAAGCCAGTTGTACTTTCATTTCAATTTCGGGGGTGGGGAAAGCGAGTCTTAAAGAGATGAAAAGGCATTTCATTTTATATATAGTCCCGACGGCGAGTTGGAAAGAAGTTTTTAGTTCATATTCTAATTCAGTGAATATCAATAGGTTCTTGCCAATTTGATTATCAAAAACGAAGATGAATTTGGTGGGTAGGGGAAGGGTTCCCGTTATGCCAAATTTTAGTCGGGCCGGGTTGTGAACTGCAAAGCCCAATCCGAATTTGTGGCTGATGTGTGCGTGACAAGAAACATCGAAGGAAATAGAGTGAACATTTTGATATTCAGCTGCATGTGAAAGCATATAATGAAAGTTCAGGCCAAAAGCAAAATGTTTTCCGAAGGCCCGAGAATAAGCTGCGGAACATGTCAGTTCTCCAAAACGGGAGTAACCGACATGTTCGCAACTGATGGAAAAGGCATTTTGTCTCACCCGTAGCTGTGCTGTTACGCATTCTGACATAAATTCTTTGAGGAGGAAACGGTTGCTGAATGCACACCCAACGTCAGAGAAAGGCAAAAATGCTGATGCTGCGGATAACGATTTTGCAATATTTAATTCATAAGCACTTGTTGGTGAGATATTTATCTTACTTCTTTGCAAACGGCAACTATCGTTTTGCGCGTTTGTAAAATTGAATAAGAAAGAAAGTATTAATCCGACAAGTAGTTTTTTTCGAGCCATAATAGTTATCTTTAGCGCCGCGAAGATAACACAATGGCGAAGCGAAAAAAAGCATTGTTGATAACTTTTTTAATATTTTTTTAACAAAATATTCTAAAATATTATCAATCAGTATTATCGAAATTTACTCTTCTCGAGTTTTCAACACTTCTTTTAATTGTATGTAGTAAAGTACCACAAAGCAAACGCTCCAACCGACATCAATAAATTGCATGGCGAAGGCCCCTTTGACAAGGAAATTGAGACAGGAGTAGGTCAGGATTTGCGCACACACATATAGATGGAAGCCGATGGGTCTCATCTTCAACATAAAACATGCGCCAAGCACGGCTAACGCGTATGTAATGGCTACGAGTATGAATTTCCAGTCTGCAACTGATAGGGCATCATTCATCAGGCGTTCCATGGCTTTTTGGGTTGCTTCATCCCCCAATTGAGAGTATGAAATCTGCATTGACGGAATCAGCTTTTTGTAAAAAGGCATGATGAGGTTGCTAAGGAAGGAAAATCCTGAACCAATGAAGGTTAGGATGCAAAGAAAGGTCAAAAATCGACTTCTTATCGGGCTTTTGGGTGTATTAAATTCAGAATTCTCGTAAGGTTCCATGGTAAACAATTTTGTAATAATGTATGGTGTTCTCGGTTACGCGGAAGCGGTTATCGGCGCGCATCCCAACAATCCAAATGATTTGATTGTCAGCGCAAAGCAACTGGACTTGCTTTTTTTTGAAGCGGTTGACTTTGTTGTTGTTGAAGAAGTCGCTGAGTTTTTGTTTTCCCGACATTCCGAAAGGACAAAACCAGTCTCCCTCTCGCCATCCTCTGATTTCTATGGGAAAATGCAACTTTTCTGCATCAATATATATGGTATTCGGTTCGCTAATCAGTGAGGGAAACTGTTTTTTCTCCAGTAGCGAGGCGGTAAAGCCGTTGGCGGCCAAATCTTCACAGCTCTCGCAAATGATTACATTTGGCGAATTTTCATCCCCGCGCTTCACAATTAAAAAACCTCTATCTTTCAATAAAATATGGGTTTTCGAGAGAAAAATTTTCCCAGATTGTTGTGAAATATTTTGGTATATTCTTTCACATTGTTCAGGGAAAAAACCGAAAGGTTTCAAAAATTCATAAAGCAATAATGGGGCATCGGCCAAAGGTGAAATTTTTTCAATAGAGATATAAAAAACATCATCTTTAGTGAAAGTGACTTCATTCTTAATCTTCTGTATTTCATTAAGATAAAAAGAAAATTGTTGATTGAAGTGTGTAATATTTTGGCAAAGTGTAGATAAAATTTGCGGGTTTACTTTCATCAGTTCAGGGAGAACAGAAAGTCTCACTTTGTTGCGTTGGTATTCGTCAGAAAAGTTAGTGCGGTCGGTACGATAAGTAAGATGTTTGTTTTCAAGGTATTGCAGGATGTCTTGTGAGGGAATGGCCAGCAAAGGGCGAATGATTTTCCCGTTTTTTTGGGGGATGCCAGTAAGCCCTTTCAGGCCGGTGCCGCGGCAGAGGTTGAGCAGCAACGTTTCCGCATTGTCGTTAGCTGAATGTGCGGTAACGATGAAGTCGAACTGCGGACTTAGCTCGTTGAACCAGTCATAGCGAAGTTGTCGGGCCACCATTTCGATGGAGCCGCCACGCTCCTTTTGAGCGGCAAAGGTATCGAAATGTTTGACATGCAGCTTCTTACCAAATTTTTTTGCCAAATTGGCGACAAATAGTTCGTCTTCGTCGGAATCATTGCCGCGGAGGTGAAAGTTGCAATGTGCGATTTCAAAGTTGAGGTGGCAGGCGGCAAACAGATGGGTTAGGGCCGTAGAATCCTTCCCCCCGCTGACGGTGAGCAAAAACTTACTTTGTTCAGCCTGGGGAACGAGCAGGTCTAACTGATTTCGAAATTGTTGCTCAAAGCTGTTCATCTATTTGTCGTCCTTAGATTGTTGAATTTTGGGAGGCAAAATTACGAGAAAATCCGAAAATTTCATGTATTTTTGCCGCGCTTTTTTCAAGGCACCGCCCCCGTAGTTCAGCTGAATAGAATGTCAGATTCCGGTTCTGAAGATCGTGGGTTTGAATCCCGCCGGGGGCACAAGGAGAAAACATCGTTTTCTCCTTTTTTAGTTTAAAATGATATCTTCTGGAATATCAAGCCAATGGTGATATTTTTCGCCTAAATTCCAAACGGCTTTTTGCCAAATTTTGGTAAAGTGAGTGTCAAAAATTAATTCGGGCATGTAATCAGCAACCACCCACATTCCCTGTTCGATTTCATGGTTCAGTTGTTCCTCGCTCCAACCGGAATATCCAATGAAAAATCTGTGTTTCAGCGTCTTAATGGCGTCATACTCAATTACCGACAACAAAGTTTCATCCATTCCACAGTATAAGTTCTCGTTGATTTTCGAAAACTTGTCATCGTCGGCGAAATTGTGAAGCGCGAGGATGGAATCTACCAAGACTGGCCCGCCGAAAGACAGCTTGCCAGGAATATTCCATGAGGGTTTCGCCACTTGAATCTGTATGTTGGTTCGTTTGTTAATGATGAGGCCAACCGTACCTTTTGAGCTGTGTTCCAAAAGGACAACCACGGAGTGATTGAACGCCGTATCGTTGAAAAAAGGGGTGGAAATCAGCAGAGTCCCGCTGGCAGGTTCAATGCCGGTAGGTTCGATTGTCATGAAGTTGTTACGGAAATCCATAGCACAAATTTATGTGCAAAAATACAAAATTCTAAAAGGGAAAAGTCAGCGGGATTGCGTATTTTTGCGGCCTAAAACCGAGAATATGCAAAATCAGGAAAAATTTCAGCAGTTAAGAGAAAAATATCCCGTTTTCACTTACTATGGATATGAATATCAACGTACTGGAAATCAAATAGATATTGTATTTGATTTCCGTATGGGGGAAGATATCCGTTTCGCTCCGCAGATGCATTTGCAGCCTGGTCGACATGCTGCGCCGCTCTGCGAACTTGAACTTTTGGATGGCCTGATTTTCCACATCGGGATGATTGAATTGATCAGTTATTGGAAATGTGCGTGCGCTCCGACAGTTCATGTGCGCGGGCACAAACTTTCTGTATCTCAGCAACAATGGTGGAAAAAACTCTATTGGAAAGGGCTGGGCGAATTTTTCTATCAAAACGGAATTTCATCCTCTTTGGATGACTTTCTCCATTTTTCTTTTGATGAAGATGCGCAGCCCATAGAGGCTTTTCATTACCAAAAAATAGCAGAGTCGGATGCCGTTATCGTTCCTATCGGAGGCGGTAAGGATTCGGTTGTAACCTTAGAACAGCTTAGGGAAACGCGCAAAATTGTTCCTTTCATTATCAACCCTCGTGGAGCGACCTTGGCATGTGCGCGCATCGCTGGTTTCCAGAAACAGGAAGACATTGTGGTCTTACGTCGCCAAATAGATCCTAAATTGTTGGAACTCAATAAAGAAGGATTTCTAAACGGCCATACACCCTTTTCTGCCATGCTCGCATTCTATAGTCTGTTGGTTAGTGCCGTTACTGGCGTTCGCGATGTGGCTCTTTCCAACGAGTCAAGTGCCAATGAGCCTACAATCCCGGGCACAGAAATCAATCACCAATATTCGAAGTCGGTGGAGTTTGAGGAAGATTTTCGCGACTACGTAAAAAATCATCTTGGTGATATTAATCATTATTACAGTCATTTACGCCCATATTGCGAATTGGAGATTGCCCAATTTTTTGCACAGTATCCACCCTATTTCGAGGTTTTCAGAAGTTGCAATGTTGGAAGCAAAACCGACATTTGGTGCTGCAATTGTCCGAAATGTCTTTTCGCTTACATCATTCTATCTCCTTTTATCGACGATGCGACTATGATTCATATTTTCGGGGAGGATTTGCTGAACAAGCCTTCTTTGCAACAATATTTTGATGAATTGTCGGGCATCGCGGAAGTGAAACCCTTTGAGTGTGTGGGCACTGTTGACGAAGTGAATAGGGCTCTGGAAATGATTTCCGTCAGTAGAGCTGATAAGTTATTGGTTAAAAGGTGGTTATCATACAAAAAATAATTTCAAACTTCTAAGCCACAACTCCTAACAATTTTGTACTTTTGCGGCTTGACTAAAATTGCAGTAAGAAATGTCGAACGAAAGATTTGCCATTATTGGCGCGGGCCACTTTGGATATTCAATTGCCATCGCTTTATCGAGAAGCGGGGCGGAGGTTTTGGTGATAGATTCCGATATCAACGTCATTCAGGATTTGTCGGAGGAAGTCGCCTATGCGGTTTGCATCGATGCTACGAATAAGAAGGCATTGATAGCCGAAAACATTCAGGATTTTGACGTGGTGGTGGTGGCCATCGGCAATGATTTTGTTAAGCGCTTGCTTTGTACCGCCAACTTGATGGATTTGGGCGTGAAGCGCATTGTCTGTCGTACGATGGGAGAGAGCCAGCGGCTGATTTTGAAGAAGATGGGCGTGGAGGAATTTTTGTCGCCGGAGGACGAGATTGGCACTTTGTTTGCCGAGCGCTTGTTGAATCCGAGCATTGTTTCTTATTTGCAATTGCCTGATGGATATCGAATTGCGGAGATTATTGCGCCGCAGCGACTGATTGGGCTCACCATTGCCGACCTCAATTTGCGCGATGCCTATCGTTTGAGTTTGATTACTATTCGTCGAAATTTTGCGGAGCAGTCGGTGGCGACACAAAATAATGCCACTGGCCACACGTTGGGTGTTCCCGACACTTCCACGGTGATTGAGGAGAACGACTGCTTTGTGATTTTTGGGCTAACCAGAGATATCGACAACTTCATTAAGAGAAATCAGATATAATTATGTGGAAGTCGGTTCTGCGGCGGTTGAAAAAGTTTCAGTTTGCGCTGGCCACCCGGCGGTTTCGCATCGATAAGATTCTTGTTTTCTTGTCGGTCATCGTCGCATTGAGTGCTGTGGTGTGCATTATTGTGCAGCACGGCAGCCACCTTACCGACGACGAGGCACAAGTGACATCTTCCATTGTCATAGTGGCTTACTCCTTCTTTCTTTTTAAATTCCTATTACGAGGATGTTATGACTTGAAAATCAAAACATATTTGAAAAACAATATGTTAGAATTCGTCATCATTCTCATTTTCTTTTTAGCTACAATTTTTAATCATCAGCTGCAGCGGCTTTTCTCCGTCTCGGATGCTGTATTCCCACATTATCGTCAACTTTTCTTCCATATCTACTATTTTGTCATCTTTTTTGTAGAAGTGGCAAAAGTGAGTGCCGTGTTGAAGAAAATCAACATCAGTCCGCCGTTGTTGATGATGATTTCCTTCTTCATTCTCATTGCCGTGGGAACACTTCTTTTGAAGATGCCCAAATCGACCATTGACGGAATTTCCTTCACAGATGCGCTTTTCACCTCCACGAGTGCGAGTTGCGTCACGGGGCTCACTTCTGTAAACACAGCGGCAACCTTTACTCGTTCCGGCTGCATTATTTTGATGGTGCTCATGCAGTTGGGAGGTATGAGTATTTTGTCTTTTGCAACTTTCTTCATTTCATTCCTCTCGCATTCCTATACGGGTTTGAAATATCAATACATGGTGAAAGACATGCTTTCTACCAACCGTGTGGCGGATTCGTTCACCTATTTGCGCGAAATCATCGTGGTGACTTTCGTTATTGAAGGTGCCGGCGCTTTATTATTATATATGTACTGGCGCACCACCGGGCTTTTCGTTTCGGAATGGGAAACCGTGTTTTATGCGCTGTTTCACGCGATTTCCGCGTTCAACAATGCTGGTTTTTCTTTGTGGACCGACGGATTGATGGCCAGCGAAGTGGTTAACAGCCATTTCCCGCAGATGATCATCATGATTCTTGTCTTTGTCGGCGGCATCGGCTATGTGGTTTTGCGCGACTTTTTCGACCCCGGTGTTATCAGGGAACGCAAAGTGAAACGCTGGAAAAAACTCACAGACGGCACGCACATCGCGCTGATTACCTCTTTTGCCATCATCATTATCGGTACCATTCTTTTTTATGCGTTGGAGTACAACCATACTTTGGGCACCAAAACCAATGATGTGGACAAAGGTTTCGCAGCGCTGTTCCAAGTAGTCGCGGGCCGCACCGCAGGTTTCAACATTGTGGATGTGGACGCGATGACGGTCCCCTCCATCCTGCTTTTCATTGTCATTATTTTCATTGGCGCATCTCCCGGTTCGACGGGCGGGGGTATCAAAACAACCACCTTCTTTGTCATCCTCAAATCCATCTTCGCCACCATTCGTGGGAAAAGCCGACTGGAATTCCGCAAAAAAACCATTCCGTTCCAAATCGTAGATAAGGCCTATTCCATTGTGGTTATGTCGTTAGTGTTCGTCATCACGTCCACTTTTTTGCTGGCCATCATTGACCCGCAGATTCCACTCAAAAATCTGATGTTCGAAGCCACTTCCGCCTTTACCACGTGCGGGCTTTCCACCGGGTGTATCGATGACTTTTCCGTTGCTGGAAAGTTGGTGCTCACTTTCAACATGTATATCGGCCGCATTGGTACGTTGACGTTCGCTTACGCATTGAGCAAACGTGTCAAAGAAACCCGCCATGAATATCCGGAAACTTCTTTCATGGTTGGTTAAAAAGTTTTTGTCTGCTGCTTGACTTTTGCAAAAAAGTTGTATTTTTGCAGCCTCGTTTTGGCGCATTCGTCTAGTGGTCCAGGACGTCAGATTCTCAGTCTGAATATCAAGGGTTCGACTCCCTTATGCGCTACGAAAGAGGAAAAGTTGAAAGGCTTTTCCTCTTTTCATTTATGTAACCGCCATTTTAAAATAACGCTCATGCTTGCAATTTTTGACTTAGACGGCACACTTCTCAACACGCTGGAAGACCTTGCAAATTCTGGAAATTTCGTATTGAAGAATCATCATTATCCCATCCACCCGACGGAAGCTTACAAGATGTTTGTCGGTAACGGAATCAGGAAATTGGTAGAGCGCGCTCTACCCGCAGCAGCGCGTAGGGAAGAGATTATCGA